>NZ_JBSTYP010000034.1:0-50743 GCF_054052405.1 Aeromonas aquatilis
AAATGTCTCGGATTCAGGCAGCCTGTCAAGGTATTCGAAGAGTACCGTCAGGCGGCATAGGCGAGTGTCGCACTTCGAAGTTGAATTCGCGTATCACTTCTACTAATAAGGGAGGGATTAACACAACAATGAGCGTAATATATAATTTAAAATAAGTATTATTATTAACTATAATAGAATGGAATTATGGGATTTACCACGTTAAAGGGATGCTGTAAAGCCTTAAGCCGTGCACTGTTTCGCCTGATAGCCGACCGAGCACTACCGCAGGAGGAAACGTCCACGAGACCACACATCGTCGTACCGCGTTGGGATGCCAAACTGGGCGATGCCATCGTCTCTTCCTTCTTTCTACGTGAAGCTGCCAGGATGAATATGCGGGTTACGGTAATTACCGTCGCAGAGTTGGTACCGCTTCATCAGCAAGTTTTTGGCGTTGATCGGGTGGTGGTCACTTCCGCTGATCCTAGCGTTGGAGAACTTATCCGCCTGGTGCGACAACTGGGACCGGTCGATACCGTAGTCCATCTGGTAGGTCGATTACAGCCCGCAGAAATTCTGTTTATTCGCCTGCTACGCCCTACCCGCCTCTATTCACTTGATGACGGCTTGCACTGCGTAAATCGTAAATTGGGGAAAGTAACAGCAGGCCTGAACGTTGTGGAACGCTACTGCAACGTGTTGCAAGACCTTGGAGCACAGACGGTAAATAGCGACTATGTTGTCCCCATTCCAGCTGGACTCCCCGCACCTGACGCGGCGGCGCAAATCCTGTTTAACCCCTGGGCCAGCCGCGAGGATAAATCACTTTCCATGAATTGCGCCACGGCGACACTGCTCGCGATAGCAGCCGCGTTCCCCGCTCACCGGATAGGCATTCTTTATGGACCGGCTAGCCGAGAACAGGCGGGGCGGCTAGAGGCCGCCGTTGCCTGCGCCAACGTCATGCGCGTGGCCAATATCACCACCCCGGCCGATGTAAGCGGCTATCTTTGCCGTGCACAGGTAGTAATTAGTGTCGATACGGCCATTGTGCATCTGGCCGTGGGCCTGAAAAAGCGACTGATTGCTATCTATCCCGATACTCCCGGCGTAGCGAATCCTTGGCTCCCCCCTACTTCTGCGCTAACGACAGTGATTTACAGCCTACAAGTTGCTTCAACTGCAGTTAGGGGTAAGAAAAATATGAACAATTTCTCGCTACCGCTGTTGCTGGACGCCTTGCGGGAACGAGTGGTGCCCACCTCACACCGTGCAGATCGCTTGTCTCTGCAGGCTCAAGTCGTACCCGGCCTTGGTGTTGCAACCGGAACGCTGGCCCGCCAACTGCCGCTGATTGCTCAGGATTTCCCCGAGGTCGCTGGCTGCTTTCCAGGCACACTGAACCTTAAGCTTGAGCTACCACTGGAGGTAACCCGCCCAGACCATCGCACCCCACCGCTGGCCTGGACTCCGAGCGGTAGAACCCGGGAAGTGTTTGATCTGCTGCGGATAGAGCTGGAATTTGCTCATCTGCCCGCCCCGGTTAAGGCTTGGCTTTATGTTGCCCATCGCTCACCTCACCGCGCCACACCAGCCCTGCACGAGGTGATCGCACCACTGCTGGCGATCGGTGACGTTCACCAGTGTCGCATCCATTTGCCCAGTGGCGCGGTGGGTGTAGTGGCAGACGTGCATCAGGCGAGCTCGTCCATCAGCCGTTCACTTTCAGCCAGCCAGTAGCTCACATCAGGCTCAATATGTAGAAACAGGCGCGCCAGTAGCGACCCATTTGCCAGAAACTCGTCTACCGACTCTATACGGTTTGTCGTGCGTCTGAAGTAGGTGTTGTACAGCTTCAGCAGCACAACTGGCCGCAGCAGAAAACTATCGACAGCCAGATCGGTGCGATGCATCACCTCGCAGCTAGTAAAGTTGTACAGCGGGCGGTAGCCCGGATCGATGCACTCCCCGCTGATGTTTATCACCTGCTCTGGTGCTTGCGGCACCAGATCCTTTATACAGCCTGGATTACCCCAAGCGTGCCTCTCTCTCGCAAGGCCAATCGCCAGCGCCCGCGCCAGCAATGGGTTACCCGGCTGAGAACCGAATATACACTCGCTGTGCCAGTGCAGCTTTGTAGTCAGTCCATCAGGAAACAAGCTGTCGGTGGGGTCGCCAAGCATTAGCGTATCTGCATCCAGCCAGACGCCTCCATGCTGCTGCACCCAGGCCATGCGAATAAAGTCACTTTTGGCGACAATCTCTTCAATACCTGTGGCAAGGGTAAAGGACAGCGGTTCGAAGGCCCAGCACTTGTCTACTATCGCTGGGTCAATCGAGTTCTCCAGCATTCGCGGCGTCAATAGCAGGAAGCGGTCGCCAAGCGCCCTTCGCATTGACACCAGCGCCAGCGCGACGTAAGGGGCCATCGTTTGGCCTGGAGCATTTTCCCAATAGCTGACGTAGCGAGGCATATGGGTGAAGGCGGAGCTCATTGCACACCTCCGCTGCCGACGGCCAGCAGGCCCTTCTGCGCCAGATAGCCCCTCAGCAATTGTAGCGAAGGACGGCACGCCGGTTGACGTAAAAACTCGTTCCCCAGCGCCGAACGATAGAGCTTAAGCCACACCAGGTCGGGGACGCAGGGCAGGAAATCTGCCAACGCTTGGCGATTCTCCTCCCCAAACAGCAGACGCAGCATACGCAAAATGGGCTGGTAACCGCTGGCCGAAAGCACATAGGCTACGTTGTCATCCAGTGCTCCGGTAATCGCCATCCCGTTCAGGCGGTCTTCAACCGCAGCGTCGCCCAGCGCTACCTGGGGATCGATGGCCACCGGGTAGATCGCGCGAAACGACTTCGCTCCACTTAGCAGCGAATGGTAAAGCACCTTATCCGCCGTAGCGCCGGTCACTAGCACGTCATCCCCAAAAATGACGTGAACTCCACTCCAGCGATAAAAATTTTCCGCCGGGATCACGTGATCCTGCACCAAATTAACCCGGTCCCGTTCCTGCTGGCTGAGACTGGCGTAGTTTTCGCATGGAGGGGCAATGCGCGGCAGCTTCACGTTGACGATGGTGGGTAACTCCATATGCGCCAGTTTCACGTTGATCTCCTCGACCACGATTTCATACAGCACGTTGGCGGTAGAGGGTACATTGCGCCAGCCGGTAGTCATCATCGCCACGTTATCGTCCTTCTCTTTCGCTTCAATAAATAAGCGCAGCCAAGGGGAGTCGGCTCTGTCCAGCTCAGCACTCAGATACTCGACAATCCGTTGGGCAAGCCAAGCAATATCCTCCACTCCGCCGAACTTGGCACGGCTGTAAATAGCGGCGAGTTGTGCGGCGTCCTCACCACTGGACATCTCGACAAAGCGGCCAGTTTCCTGCTGCGTCAGATGGTACAGCGCATGGCCGCCGAGAGTGGCGACGTAATCAGACATGGTGATTAGGCCGTCGGCCAGCAGCTCCGCGGCAAAAGGACGCAGACCAGATTTTACATCGGCAGGGTCTATCGCCTTTTGCGCCAAGCGAAATTTTTCCAAGCGCACCGTCGGCGCCAAAACCGTCCCGGTCCGGATAAGCGAGTCAGCGAAAATTAAGGCATTCAAGGGAAATTCCTATTTTTTTGTTTTGGTATTGATGTGATGGCCGCAAGTAAATCATCCAGCGCAATATCGGTTCGTTGCCGATGGCGGAAGTAGCTTAAGTGTTGCAGCCCCAACGGAGACAGCGTTTGCATTAGTTCGGGTATTCCTGCCCCAGCATCGCGCGGGTCATGTGAATCGGAACCAATGGTAAACGGTACGTTGAGAGCAATAAGCTGTGCCAGCAGGGTACGCGATGGATAGGACCACCGGCCGTCGACCTCCAGCCCAGACATCGGGTCCAACATGGTTTTTCGCAGGCCCGAGGCGTTAAGCTCCCATGCAATGCAGCTATGTGCCAGCGTTCCGAGCAGTGGCTCGAAATAGCGCAGGAATTGCGCCTCTGGGATACCGCGAAGAAGACTGTCCGCATGGCCCACCGCGTCGAACAACCCGCTTTCCAGCAGACCCTGCAGGCTGTCGAAATAACGCCGCAGAAACGTTTCCCCGGCCAGCCTCGGCAGCTCCCAGACCTTGACCATTGGCTCATGATCAAGGGTGACGTAATGAATCGAACCGATGGCAAAATCAAGCGGATAGCGCGCCAGCAGCGCGCGGGTGTAGTTCTCGGTTCCCGGCATATAATCCAGCTCCAGCCCGCTAAACAGGGTAATTTCCCCGCGATATGCCTGCCGTGCGTTATCGATATCGGTAAAGTACTGTTCGAGCTCAGCCTCCAGCAACCGGTTGCCACTATCAACCATAAAGGGTGCATGATCGGTAATGGTCAGAACGGTCACCCCTGCCGCGATGGAGGCGCAAACCAGCTCATCGACGCTGCCGACCGCATGCTTGGAATAGAAGGTATGGCTGTGGCTATCGATCATGCAGTCTCCCACTGTTCAAGCAGCCCGGGATGCTTAGCTAGCTCTTTGACCAGCCAATAAGGATTATTCGCTCTGGCAACGCTACTGGGCAGATGTTCGAATCCCTCCAGACGTGCCAACAGTGCAGTAAGTGGTTGGGTATAGAGCGTTCTGGCCAACGGGTCCTGTCGCAGCCAGGCGGCGATCTGTGACCAGCTCAACTTATCGAAATTAATATTACCCAACCGCCGAGTTTCAATACCGTAGAGGTAGACACTGCCATCAGGTTTCACAGTAACATCCATACCGTTTTCCTGCGGCTGTTGGTTTAGACTGCCGAAGGTAAAGCGCTTGTTGACCTTGGATTCAATGGCGGCAACGTACCCGGCAAGATCAAGATAACCCGGTGGCGTTCCCGGCGTGGGGTGGACAAGATTTTTATAATCGATGGGGAAGTGCTCTTCGCCGACCACCAACGTATCCTCCAGTACGCTGCACGCCTCAATACTGGCCTCAATGCCCCATGCAGCCAACTCATCCAGCAGGTAACGGCGGGTAAATTCACGATCAATATCAATTGAACGAAACGAAAAGCTGAGCCCCTCCGGGCGACTGCGACGCAGATAATCAAGACTCAAGCCGTGCGCGCGCCACTTAATTTTATCAATATGGTGGCTATCCGAACTGAGGCGGATATTGCAGCTATCACCATTTTGCAGCACGATCCGGTTAGTTTCTTCGTAAAAATCGATCATTTTTTCGTGGCGCAAAAAACCGCTTGTAATAAATTCAAAGTGCCTGCCACCGTTCGAAAGTGCGAGGATTTCGTGAAACGTTTTAATATTATTTAGCGGTTCCCCTTCTCCGCTGACCGAAATACGCTTTACCGCCTGGTCATTTATTAACCGCGCGAGATTTTCCCGCGCCTGCATGGAGAGAACCATGCTTTTTCCGCTTTGATGCTTGTCGGCGTACATGCAAAACGTGCAACCAATACCGCAGATCTGTGTAATATCTATATAAAGCAGATGACCCTGTAATTTCATTGTTATTTACTCATTAAAGGCGCCGCAAGGTGAAGGAAGGGCGAATACGTCACAATACACATAAAGAATACCTCTGTAGCGGGTTTAGCTGAAAGAACTAAAATTTTCAGTTTCATTGTAGGGACTGTCGACTGAAGTGAATCGCCCCCAGTTCCCTAAATAGCTGATCCGAATAGTGCTACATCCTGGCTGTGCCATAACCGTTTCCAGGGAAAGGGGTAACGTTGTCCATGAAGTGTTTCACGCGAGCCAGCAGATTGGCCATTCCTCGGCATTGGTGATTTGAATCGCCCCCACCCATTCTTTTCCAACCAGGCGAAACTGCGCTCTACTGCCTAAGGCTGCGGTTTCACTTTGAAACTGTGCAGCTCACTGCGTTTGGCTATTTACACACTAATCCGGCGTTGTTAATGGAATGGTCGCCCCCTCTCAAACCGGCATCACCTGTGCCAAAGTGGACGATGAATCGTCACTATGAGCGGAGCGGCCATCATGAACGTTAGGACAATTGGCATCGATTTGGCAAAAGAGGTTTTCCAGGTCCACGGGGTGGACGAGCACGGCAAGCGGTTGTTCAATAAGCAACTCAAGCGTTCACAAATGACCTCCTTTTTTGCCAATGTCCCACCCTGTTTGATCGGCATGGAGGCCTGTGCCTCTGCCCACTTTTGGGCCAACAAGCTGAGCGCATTGGGTCATAGCGTCAAACTGATGGCTCCCCAGTTCGTCAAACCCTATGTCAAAACCAACAAACATGATGCTGCTGATGCAGAAGCTATCTGCGAAGCCGTCACTCGACCCAACATGCGGTTCGTGCCTATCAAGACCCCTGAACAGCAAGCCGTGCTGGCACTTCATCGGAGCCGTCAGGGATTCATCAAGCAGCGGACTGCACAAGCCAATCAAATCCGGGGTCTATTGGCTGAATTTGGCATCATCGTGCCCCGAGGGATCCATCAACTACAGCAACGGTTACCTGAGATTCTGGAGGATGCCGATAACTCGTTACCCAGCCTGTTTCGCGTGCAATTGAGTTTGCTACAGAAACATATGGAGTACTTATTTGATGTTGTGGCTACGCTCGACAAGCAGATTGAGCAGTGCCATCAGCAAAATGCGCTATGCCAGCGTATCGGTAAGATCCCTGGCATCGGCCCTATCACCGCCAGTGCGCTGATTGCGACTATCGGCAACGCCAACAATTTCGAGAATGGCAGACAACTTGCGGCCTGGCTTGGCTTGGTGCCACGCCAGCATTCCAGTGGTGGTAAGCAAGTACTGCTCGGGATCAGCAAACGAGGCGATACCTATTTGCGGACTTTGCTTATCCATGGCGCCAGGGCGGTGTTGCAGTCAGTCAAACGTAAACAGGATACTGTATCGGGCTGGGCCAGTCGGCTATTGGCGCGCCGAAATAACAACATTGCCTCGGTAGCATTGGCCAACAAGAATGCGCGGATTGTGTGGGCGCTATTGGCCAAAGACCAGGAGTACTGTGCGCCAGTGATGAGCACTTAAGCTTCTGAGCCAGTAAGACAGGAAAAACACCACCGATTGCTCAGGCAAGCATGAAGTGATGGCAGGACAGGTCAGACCGTGATGGGGAAAACCCGATTTAGTCAAGGCTCTTGAAAGAGCGCGTTGTTGATAGAGGCCTCCATCAGCGTATTCCATCAGGGACAGAGGTGTTTCACATCACCTCAAAACAGTCCGGATCTATGGCTGCAATCGATGACCCGTAAAACCACCACAACATAGTTAGCTTGGCAAATGGGGCGACCATCTATGACCAATTCAGAGGTTAGGGAGCCTGTCCCCAAGTTGTTTTCATTGTTTAATTGGCCTGCTGCCGAACAGGCATACCAAGCCCTATCATCTTGTTCATGACCTTCACGCCAGCCAGCGCCTCACCCACTTGCGCGTTGTAGTTTCTCAGACTCAGTTTCGAGCCAATGAGCTGTTTGAAGCGGTACATCACCGTCTCGGCCTTCGAGCGCTGATGGTAATCACAGGCCTGTTTCCACTGCTCCAGTTCACCCGCCTTGAGCGCCTTCACCGCTTCGTTGCGCGGATGCCCTTCTTCCCACAGGGCGGCGTTTTTTCTGGGCGGGATGGTTGCCCTGGCCCCTTTCTTCTTCAGCAGAGCATGACACTCTTTGGTGTCATAGGCGCCATCGGCGCTGACCTGCTCTATCTTACGCCGCAACGGATTGAGCAAGGTCGGCAAGACTTCGTTATCGCCAACCGTTTCGAGGCTGACCTCGGCGGCGACGATGGCATGAGTTGCCGCATCCACCGCCAGGTGAAGCTTGCGCCAGACACGCCGCTTCTCCTTGCCGTGCTTGCGGATTTTCCACTCGCCCTCGCCGTAGACCTTGAGCCCCGTAGCATCAATCACCAGATGGCTCACCGGACCCTGACTGGGCAAGCGGTACTGGATGTTGACCTGCTTGGTCCTTTTGCTGATGCAGCTGTAGTCCGGTGACTGCAATGGAACTGCCATCAACGTGAACAACGAGTTGATGAACCCCTCCAGGGCGCGCAGCGGGAGGCTGAACAACCCCTTGAGCATCAGCGCCGTCTCGATAGCGCTATCGCTGTAGTGAAAACCTCGCCCCCGGCGGCCATGGTGGGTCTGGCAATGCCATTGCATGATGGCTTGTTCATCCATCCAGACGGTGAGCGAGCCACGCTGTACCAAGGCGTGGTTGTACTGTTTCCAGTTGCTGATCTTATGCTTGGACTTGCCCATCTGATGCTCTCGGTCGGCTGATTCGAGAGATCAGATCACCAAGAGGCTGGATAGTTCCCAGATTTGAGCAACAAGGCCCACTAATCCCACTTTTCCCAGTTTAAAGAGCATCAACCTTAGGCCTTGTTTTGTTGCAACTGATCAAACTTGGCATGTACCCGGTTAGGGTAAAGATCGGTGTAGATCTGCCAGAGGATGTTGATGTTTCTGTGGCCGGTGACCTGGGCAACCTCATCGATGACAAAGCCTGCCTCAAACAGGCGGCAGGCCCCTTCGCGGCGCAGATCGTGCCAGCGCAGATCATCGATACCAAGCTCTGTTCTGACCCGCTGGAAACCGGCGGTGACGCTCTTGCCGTTATAGGGGAAGATGCGCTCATCGGTTCTGGGCTGCCGCTTGAGGATCTCCCAGGCTTCCCCGAGCAGGGGAACCAGCATGTGGTTGCCAATCTTTTTTCTCGGGTCTTTGCGGTCTTCAACCAACACAGCCCGGTTCTTCTCATCCACGCCAGACCACTTGATCTTGCACACCTCGCTTATCCGCATGCAGCTCAGGATGGCAAAGTTGAGGAGAGCTGTGTAGGGGATCTTGGCCATGCCATGACTCTGCCGCTTTTCCAGCCCCCCGATGATCCGCTCGAGTTCATCGCTTACCGGACGGCGAGTGCGCTTCTGGGCTTTTCCCACCAGTTTCAGGTTATTGAGGGTCTTACGGGCTTCAAGGATGAGCTTGTTGTCGACCGGAATATTGAAGACGGGGTTGGCGGCGGCAAATACGGAACCGAGATAGCTGATGTCGTGAGCTATGGTGGCAGGAGAGGCCCCTGCATCCCGCCTAGCCTGACAGTGGTCGACCAGATCCTTGATAGTGAGCTGATCGGCATTGAGCGCCGCAATATCGCAATCGGCAACCAAGTCGAGGCAATAGGCCTTGGTTCTACCTATGGTAGGGCTAATAGCTGGATGTAAACGGTACAGAGCTATCAACTCCCGGATGCTGGGGACGGGTTGCACAAGGCCAGGCAAACCATCGCGTTCAATCATTGTCACCATCTGCATCCCCCAGCTCTTGGCGTCGCTCTGCCTGCCAAAGGTACGGGATTCCCGGTATACTACCTCTTCGCCTTTATGTTCCCTGACGGTGCAGCGATAGCGTAATTCGCCTTTGCTGGTCTTACGTTTTTCTATTGTGTAACCGGCCATAGATACCTCGTGGAGTACACCTGCCCCATGAAATGGTGGGGCAGATATGGGGCAAGTTCAATCAACAAATGTCTGGAAACACCCGTAAATGACTCAGAAACAAATCAGTGAAAACCCCATGAAATCAGGCGCTGAGGCCACATCTGGCAAGCCTGCCCACCACCAGACATTTTCGATTGCCCCCATGCTGGACTGGACTGATCGGCATTGCCGTTACTTTCATCGACTGATGAGTCGCCAGACCTTGCTCTATACCGAAATGGTGACCACTGGCGCCATCATCCACGGCAAGGGTGATTATCTGGGTTACAGCGAGCAGGAGCACCCCATCTCCCTGCAGCTGGGTGGTAGCAATCCGGCCGATCTGGCGCGCTGTGCCAAGCTGGCCGAGGAGCGCGGCTATGACGAGGTAAACATCAACGTCGGCTGCCCCTCCGATCGGGTGCAAAACGGCCGTTTTGGTGCCTGTCTGATGGGGGAGCCCGCGCTGGTGGCGGACTGTGTCAAGGCGATGCGCGATGTGGTCGATATTCCGGTGACGGTGAAGACCCGTATCGGTATCGACGATCAGGACTCCTACGAATTTCTGCAGGCCTTTATCGAACAGGTGCGCGATGCCGGTTGCGATACCTTTATCGTCCATGCCCGCAAGGCGTGGCTGAGTGGCCTGAGCCCCAAGGAGAACCGCGAGATCCCGCCCCTCGATTATCCCCGCGTCTATCGGGTCAAGCAGGATTACCCGGAGCTGACCATTGCCCTCAACGGCGGCGTCACCTCCATGGAGCAGACTCTGGAGCACCTGCAACACGTGGACGGCGTCATGATGGGGCGTGAAGCCTATCAGAACCCCTACATTCTGGCGCAGGTGGACAATCTGGTGTTCGGCCAGAACAACGCTGTGCCGAGCCGCCACGAGGTGGTGCGGATGATGCTGCCCTATATCGAGCAGGAGCTGGCCAAGGGCAACTACCTCTCCCACATGACCCGCCACATGCTGGGGTTGTTCCAGAATATGCAGGGGGCCCGCGCCTGGCGTCGTCACCTGAGTGAGAACGCCTGCAAACCGGGAGCGGATATTCAGGTGGTGCTGGATGCCATGGCCAAGGTGCCGGAGTTTGCCAGTAGCGAGGCGGCCGAATAAGCCAGTTGTGCCAAGGCAAGAGCAACAAAAAGCGCGTCAGTTGACGCGCTTTTTTGATCGCTGTCGCTTCAATATCTGAACTGGTTGATCAGCCGCGAGAGATCCTGCAGCCGCTCTACCAGCAGGGTGATGCCATCTAGCGCCTGCCTGCTGTTGTCGGCGGTGTGGCTGGCCAGCTGGTGGATCTGGTGTACCCCTTCATCGAGCGTCGCCGTGACGTCGGCCTGCTGACTCACCGCCTGGGCGATCTCGTCGCTGGTGCGGGTTACCTGCCCCAGCATCCGGTTGATCTGGGTTAGCACGTCGGCGGTGGTGCCCGCGTGCTGCTGGCAGCGTACCGAGGTCTGCGCCCCTTGTGTCATCCCGTCCGACAGCTGTCGTGTAGTCTGTTGCAGCGCCTGGATCATCTCGTGGATCTCGCTGGTCGAGGCACGGGTCTTCTGGGCCAGCGCCCTCACTTCATCCGCCACCACGGCAAAACCGCGCCCCTGTTCGCCCGCTCGGGCGGCCTCGATGGCCGCATTGAGGGCGAGCAGGTTGGTCTGGTCGGCGATTTGACTTATCACCTCCAGAATACCGCTGATCTTCTGGCTGTCGCTGGTGAGCTGGGCCAACACGGCGTGGTTGGCATCCAGCTCCTGATGGAGTTGGTTGACGGCGGAGCGGGTGGTTGCCAATGCTTGCAGCCCCTCGTCGGAGACCTGCTGTACCTCTATGACCAGATTGCTCGCTTCATGGGCACTGTGGGCCACATCGCGAATGGAGTGGCTCAGCTCGGTGATGGCGGTCGCCAGCTGCTCGCTGTGGGCGCGCTGCTGCTGCAGGTGGGTATCGATGGCCTGGATATTGCCCCGGTCATCTTCGGCTGCCTGCAGGATCTGCTGGTTGGTGTCGGCGCTGCGCCCGACCACGGCCTTGAGTTCGGCCTGCTTCATCCGCAGGGCCAGTTCGACGGCCGCCAGAGTGTCGCGCCGTCGGGTGTAGAGCACCTGACAGAGGCGGGTTCCCTTGTCTTGATCGGCAAGGGTGAGCAGATGAGCCAGCCGCTGTTGCAAACGCCAGCCGTGGGTTGCCTGTGCCAACAGCAACAAGGCGGTGGGCAGCAGCCAGAACAGGTTGCCGGTGGCAAAGGTTGCAAGAGTGGTGAGCAAGGCAGAAACGGAGAGCCAGAGGGTCACCTGACCAGGTTCAATGTGAAACCGGCTCAGCCAGGGAAGCGCCTTGCCGCTGCGCAGCAGGCCATAAAGCTGCTCAGCCCAGGCCACATCGCTGGCGGCGGGTTTGGTGCGCACCGACTGGAACTCGACGATCTCCTTCTGCGCATTGAGGATCGGGGTGACGTAAGCGTTTACCCAATAGAACTGACCGCTTTTAGCGCGGTTCTTGACCAGCCCCATCCAGCTTTTGCCCTGTCGCAGCCGCTGCCACATATCGGCGAAGGCCGCCTTGGGCATGTCGGGGTGACGCACCAGATTGTGAGGCTCCCCTTCCATCTCGGCAGCACTGTACCCTGCCACATCACAGAAGTGCTGGTTGGTATAGGTAATATGACTGGCGGGATCCGTGGTCGAGATGAGTGCAATGTTGTCGGGGAACTGTATCTCCCCCTCCTGATGGCGCTTGGTCATGTATCCTTCCTGAAAAACCCAACCAATTGATAAATATGTTTTTATTGTCGTTCTCAGTTAATTATTCTAAGGCTCTTCAGTGACCCGAACTTGGCTTGGGTCAATTAATCAGCACTACGAAGGTATGAAGTGAGGGGGCGCAGCTGGTGCGAAAGCGTGAATGTCTCTGGCTCCGGGTTTAAAACGCGCTGTACCCTCTTGATCTTGGCAGACTGGCGATCGTTGAAAAGTTGCTACTGGTACAACATCCTGCCGACACACATTCGTTGGCATGTTGATTCGTTATTGGCCTGTACCGCTGTCTCCATAACCTGGGAAGCAGTAACAGATAACTCCTGTTAAACCGATGGGCAGAGGGGGCGCCAACTGGCAGGGCAGTATTCTATGCCTGAAATGTGAACATTAAGTGGATAAACAGGAGGGCCGCCTGCAGGCGGCCCTCTTCGGTTTCAGCGTTGACTGCCAGTTCAGTGTTTGACGAGATAGAGCTGGCGGCTGTAGGCCACATCTTCCGGGTTGTTGATGGGGTAGCCCTTGAGCCATGGCTTGATGAGACGAGCATTGGTGTACTGGTAGATGGGGGCGATGGGGGCTTGATCCAGCAAGATCGCCTCCGCCTCGCCAAACAGCTTGCTGCGGCTGGCGGCATCCTGAGTGCTGGCCGCCTCTGCCAGTAGCTGGTCATAACGGGTATTGGCAAAGCCAGCCATATTGCCGCTGTGACGAGAGCCCCACAGGCCAAGGAACGCTGAAGGGTCGTTGTAATCGGCGACCCAGGAGGAGCGGATCACTTCAAACTGACCGCTCTGGCGGCTGTCGAGATAGGTTTTCCACTCCTGATTGGTCAGCTCGACCTCGGCGCCCAGCTTCTGCTTCCACATGCTGGCAATCGCCAATGCCATCTTCTTGTGAATTTCCGCGGTGTTGTAGAGCAGGGTCAGCTTGAGCGGCTTGTCCGGGCCGTAACCGGCCTCCTTGAGCAGGGCCTTGGCCTTGCTGTCCAGCGCTGGCTGGCTGCTGGTGGAGAGCAGGTTGGCGGCCGGGGTAAAGCTGGCGGTCACATCCGGAGTGAAGTGATAAGCCGGTTTCTCGCCGGTGCCGAGCACCTTGTCGGCGATCAGGGCGCGATCGATGGTGTAGGAGAGCGCCTTGCGCACCCGCACATCGTCGAGCGGTGCCTGTTTGGTATTGAAGGCGTAGTAGTAGGTGCCGAGCTGATCCGGGGTGTAGACCTCATTCGGGATCTGCTGCTTCAGCTTGTCGTACTGCTCCTTGGGGAAGGATTCGGTGATATGCAGATCTCCCGCCAGATAGCGGTTGGTGGCCGCGCTCTCCTGATTGATCGGCATGAAGATCACCTTGGTCAATACGGTATGGGCCCGATCCCAGTAATAAGGGTTGGGGGTCAGCTCCAGCTTCTCGTTGACCACCCGGTTGTTCAGCACAAAGGCACCGTTGCCGACCAGTTTGCCGGGTTGGGTCCACAGGTTGCCGTACTGCTCGATGCTGGCCTGATGGAGCGGTGACAGGCTGGGGTGGCTCAGCAGGTTCAGGAAGTAGGGCACCGGTTGGGAGAGGGTCACCTGCAGGGTGTGGTCATCGAGGGCCTTGACCCCCAGCTCGCTGGCAGGCAATTTGCCTGCGACTATCTCGTCCACCTTGTCGAAGCGGGCCAGCTGGGCAAACCAGGCGAAGGTGGCCGCCTCTTTCGGATTGACCAGCTTGCGCCAGCCGTAGACGAAGTCGCCGGCCTTGACCGGATCGCCGTTGGACCAGCGCGCATCCGGGCGCAGATGGAAGGTAAAGAACTGGTTGCCCTTGTTCTCCCAGCTGACCGCCACCCCGGCAACCGGTTTGCCATCCGGCCCCTGGGTCAGCAGCCCCTCGAACAGATCCCGCAGTACCTGCAACTCCGGCAGGCCGACCAGCTTGAGCGGGCTCAAGCTCGCAGGTTCATCCTTGAGGTGGCGAACGACAATCTGCTCAGCGGCGAGTTGTGTTCCGGCGGGAATATCGGCAGCCTGGACAGCAGCACAGCCCAGCAGGGCCAGCAAGGGGGTCCATCCTTTCATGGGTCGGATCCTTCAAATAGTGTGAAGCGGGGAGAAAACTCGGCGAGAAAATATCGCCGACAGATGGGAAATCATGATATCCCGTTTGCTGGTCTGACCGCCAGCATTCGACTCTCACTCCCAATCGGAGTAGAAGAGCGTTCCCGGCGTCTGTGCAGTTCAATGTGGTGAGGAGTGTCAAACGATGAAAGCATGGTTAGTGCTGGCCTGTGTGTTGAGCCAGGGTGCCTGGGCGTTGGCCCCGTGCCAGAGCGACACGGCGGTGGGCAACTGGTGCGAGATCGGCATCGATGCCTTGCACCCGACTCAGGGGGGCGTCGGCCAGGTCCAGGTTGATGAGACTCAGGCTACATTGGCGGGCATGAGCGCAAAGCAGCTCGACAAGTTAATGAAAAAGAAAGAGATCCCCGTGGTGATTGCGCCGGATGGTAGCTACTGGCTGGTGGACCGCCACCATCTCACCAAGGCGTTGTGGCAGCAGGGCGTCAAGGATGCCCGGGTCAAGGTGATTGGCCGCCTGCAGGATAAAGCCAACTTCTGGAGCCAGATGCAGAACAACCACTGGGCCTGGCTCAAGGATGAGAAGGGGCAGCCGCTGACCCCGGAGCAGTTACCGACCAGTATCGACAAGCTGCCTGATTACCCTTATCGCACCCTGGCCGGATTGCTGCAGGATGCGGGCTACTTCAGCAAGGACAAGCAGGTCTATTTCGTCGAGTTTGCCTGGGCCAGCTGGCTCGGCAAGCAGATGCAATGGATGCCGGTGGACAGCGCCAATCTGGCGGCCCGGCTGCAACAGGCCAAACGGCTCGCCTGCGGCAGCGATGCCAAGGATCTGCCCGGTTATCCCGGCAAGCAGTGCAGCCTCAACCAGTCCAAAAGCGCGCAATGAGTGGATGTGCGATGCCGGCACCCTGAGCATGCCGGAGATAAAAGAGGGCGACCCCGGGTCGCCCTTCTGCTGTCAGCTTGTTACTGCTGGTTGGCGGTGGTCACTCATAGCGCTCCGCCCAGCGGGCAGCCGCCTGCTCAAGCAGGGCGACCTCACCTTGCTGGATCAGCGGTAGCAGATCGTTGACCTGTTGATCCGGCCAATCCCACCAGGCGAGGGCCTGTAGCCGGGCAATCTCGTTCTCGGTAAAGCGCATCCGCACTATGGCCGCTGGCGTGCCTGCCACCATGGCGTAGGGCGGCACATCTTTGGTGACCAGCGCCCGGGCGGCGATGATGGCGCCATCGCCGATGGTGACGCCGGGCATGATCATCGCCTCCATGCCGATCCAGACATCGTTGCCGATGCGGGTATCGCCGGCAGGGCGGTAGCTGCGCTTGAGTGCCTCCATATCCAAGAACGGATAGGTGCTGATGAAGGCCGTGTTGTGGGTGTGGTTGCCCCCCATGATGATCTTTACCCCGGCGGCAATTTGCACATAGTCGCCGATATGGAGCCGGTCGATATGCCAGAGCGGCTCCCAGCCGGTTTCCGAGCTACGGCTGAAGGGATCGCCATGGAGGTAGCGCACCGCCACCTCTTCGAAGGGGCCATCCCAGGCACCCGAATAGTAGCTGTGCTGCCCCTTGAGGCAGATATTGGGGTTGGTCACCGTCAGGTGCAGGTATTCGACCTGCGACCAGTGTTGGCAGGGGTTCATGTTGGTACTCCTTTGCTTAATGGATCGGATGGGTTGCGTTCGCTTGAGCGCAGCTAATAGATCCAGACCAGCATGCGGGGCACGCAGAGCAGGGAGCAGCCCAGCATCTGCGGGAGGCGTGGTCGCATTGTGGTGTGCTCCAAAGAAGGGGGTAAGGGCGCGATCATAAGGTCGGGCGCCGGGTTTGCCAAGGTTGCGCAGAGATCCTGCACTAATCCTCTGGTTGATATTTATTCTCAATTAGCCATGATAACACTCCCACCATAACGGACTCGGGAGAGCGAGATGACACCGCAAAGTTGGCAACGATACATGCTGGAGGCGGAGCGTGCCTGGCAGGCCGGTTCGCTGGGGGCGGCGATCTGCTTTTATCAGCAGGCGCTGGGGGATGTTTACGAGATGACCCAGGTCGAGTTGACCGAGCTGGCCACCATGCGGGTCGCTACCTGTCACCGGCTGGCCGACTTCTGGCGGGCGATGGATGAGCCGACTTACGAACTGCGCTACCTGAAGCTCGCCTCCGAACTGGTCACGGCACTGGTGCCGCAGTGCCCGAACCGGGAGTGCGAGGTACTGATCAGCGAGCTGGGTTGCTGCCGCGGCGCCCTGCTCGCCTTTCTCAAGCGCCACCCCAATCCTGAAATTGCCCGGCTGATCCAGTTGCAGGACAAGGTACAGGGTTGCGAGCTGATCGGCCGTTTTCGCCTCAACTAACTGGCGTTGAGCGGCAGCTCAGCCCCGCCGTTTGAGTTTCTGGGCGATGCTCTGTTGCGCCTCTTCCCCCTGCAGTGCCTGAGCGAAGGCGCGCGCCTCCAGATCGATGACAAAGTGCACCGCCTGTTTGAGCTCCTGCTTGAGCAGCGCCTTGCTCTTTTGCAGCGCTCTGGGCGGTTTGGCCGCCAGCTTCAGTCCCTGCTCGCGGGCAAAGGGGATCAATCCATCGGCCGCCACCACCTTGTTGGCCAGCCCGAGCCGCAGCGCCTCCTCTGCATCAATCGCCTCGGCCAGCAGCAACAGCTCGGCCGCCTTGAGGTGTCCCACCAGACGCGGCAGCAGCAGGCTGGAGGCGAACTCCGGCACCAGTCCCAACTCGACGAAAGGAAGCTGCAAGCGGGCGTTATCCCCCAGATAGACCAGATCGCAGTGCAGCAGAATGGTGGTGCCAATCCCCACCGCCGGGCCTGCAACGGCGGCGATCACAGGTTTGGGGAAATCCGCCAGAGTGTGGAGGAACTGCAGTATGGGGTCGTCGGGCTCCAGCGAGCTCTTGCCCATAAAGTCGGCCAGATCATTGCCCGCGGTAAAGCAATCTTGCTGCCCCTGCAACAGCAGGACATGTACCTCCTCATCGGCTGCCGCCTCTCGTAGCGCTGCCACCAGTTGCTTATAGAGCTCGGTATTGAGGGCGTTGCGCTTGTCGGGGCGGTTGAGGGTCAGGGTGAGCAAGCCATCCTGCTGCTCAGCGATGAGAATGGGGGCCATGTCTAAATCCTTGTTATTGAAAGGTGCAAAAAAGGTTGCTGCTGGGGTAACCTTGGCGCCGTTTAACAACATCATAAAAGGATTTCAACCATGTTTAAACGTGCGTTTTATTCTCTGCTGGTTTTGGGTATGACGGCGCCTGCACTGGCCAAGGTCGAGGCTGTCGATGGCTATGTGCGCCTGTTGCCGCCGGGCTCCCCCAACACTGCCGCCTTTATGGTGCTGAAGAATGACGCCGACCAGCCGGTCAAGCTGGTGGCGGCGGCTTCTGCTGCTGCGGGGCGTGCCGAGCTGCACACTCACCTGCACGAAAATGGCGTGATGAAGATGCGCCAGGTCGAGAATATCGAGATTCCGGCCAAGGGCGAAGCGGTGCTGAAACCGGGCAGCCTGCACATCATGCTGTTCGAGGTGGGCACGCTCTCCGAGCAGACTCCTTTCCCGCTCACGCTCACCATGGATGATGGCCAGAAGCTGGATCTATCACTGCCGGTGAAGCCGATTGAGCCGATGGCAGAGATGAAGCATATGAAGCACTGACATTTGTCGTCGCTTGTTCAGCATTCGCGCTGGGTATTTTGGCTGCACCGAGTAAAATAGTGCTCTTTTCCATGTATGCAAGAGGAAGTGACGTAATGAAAAAGACGCTGATTGCCGGTTTTGTACTGGCACTGTGCAGCCAGAGTGCCATGGCCGCTGACGACTGGCGTTTTGCCGCCGGTGCCGACGTATGGGCCGCCAAGGGCAGTGGTCAGGCTTATGGCACCAGTGCTGATGGCAGCTATGACGACAGCTACAACTGGAACGGCTATCTGCAACTGGAACACGGCATCATCTTCCTGCCGAACGCCAAGTTTGAAGTCTCCGATTTCAGCACCTCCGGCGGCAATTTCAAAAACGATCTGACCGCCTACGATCTGAGCCTCTACTACCGTCTGTTCAACAACGATCTGTTCAAGATCGATCTGGGTATGACCGGTCGTCACTACGATGGCGAGCAGGTCTACGTCGGTCGCAAGGGTTATGACGAAGATACCCTGATGGCCTATGCCGGCAGTGAAGTGAAGATCCCGGGCACCGGCATCGCCTTCTTCGGCGATCTGCGTACCCACGATGCGGACAACTATGACTACCGTCTGGGTGGTTCCTACAAGTTCTCCTCCATGCCGATCAAGCTGCGTGCCGGCTGGCGTGAAGCCAAGGTCGACTTCGCCAATATCGACCAGTCTGTCGATGGCTGGTTCATGGGCGGCGAATTCACTTTCTAATCTGACGTTGTCTGACAACGGGGGTGATATTCTTCGCCAACATCTATCAGAGCGTTCTGTCGATGGCTGGTTCATGGGCGGTGAATTCACTTTCTAATCTGACGTTGTCTGACAACGGGGGTGAAATTCTTCGCCAACATCTATCAGAGCATTCTGTCGATGGCTGGTTAATGGGCGGCGAGTTCACTTTCTAATCTGACCGTCAACTGACGACGAGGAGCGATAATGGGCCACATCGTAGTGACAGGTGCCGGTTCCGGTCTTGGCCGGGCGCTGACCATCGGACTGGTTGAGCGGGGCCATCAGGTCTCCATGATGGGGCGCCGTTATCAGCGACTGCAGGAGCAGGAACAACTGCTCGGCAGCACGGTGATCGGTATCGCTGCCGATCTGGCGCACCATGAAGAGGTCGACGTCGCCTTCGCCGCTGCGGTGGAGTGGGGTGGCCTGCCCGACATGGTGATCCACTGCGCCGGGGTGGGCGAGTTTGGCCCGGTCGGTGTCTACACCGCCGAGCAGATCCGCCGGGTGGTGGAGAGCAATCTTATCTCCACCATTCTGGTGGCCCAGCAGACGGTGCGGCTCATCGGCGAAAAGGGCGGGGTGCTGGCCAATGTGCTCTCCTCCGCCGCGCAGGTGGGCAAGGCCAACGAGAGCCTCTATTGCGCCTCCAAATGGGGGATGCGCGGCTTTCTCGAATCCTTGCGCGCCGAGCTGAAAGGCTCGCCACTGCGGCTGGTCAACCTCTACCCGAGCGGGATCCGCAGCGAATTCTGGGATAACTCGGATCACGTGGACCCGAGTGGCTTCATGACCCCGGAAGATGCGGCGGCCTATATGCTCGACGCGCTGGAAGCCAGAAGCAGCTGCCACGTGACCGACCTCTTTATCGGTCGCAATCCCTGAGGCGAAGCCCGCCATCCGGTTGCCGTCGTCAGAACATACAGAAACAAAAAGCGCGCCAAACGGCGCGCTTTTCTATTCAGGTAAGGGGGCGGAATTAACGGCCCAGCTTGGCCTTGAGCATGGCGATGATGTCGCTGATGGCCACTTCCTGCTTCTCGCCGGTGCGGCGGCACTTGTACTCCACCACGCCGTTGTCCAGACCGCGATCGCCGATGACGATGGCGTGCGGGATGCCCAGCAGCTCCATGTCGGCGAACATCACGCCCGGGCGCTCTTTACGGTCGTCGAACAGCACGTCCACACCGGCCGCTTTCAGCTCGGCGTAGAACTGCTGTGCCTGCTCGGCCACGCGCTCGGATTTGTGCATGTTCATCGGCACGATGGCCACTTCGAACGGAGCGATGGCGTCCGGCCAGATGATGCCGTACTGGTCGTTGTTCTGCTCGATGGCGGCAGCAACCAGACGGGAAACCCCGATACCGTAGCAACCCATCTCCATGGTGACGGACTTGCCAGCTTCGTTCAGCACGCTCGCCTTCATCGCTTCGGAGTACTTGGTACCCAGCTGGAAGATGTGGCCCACTTCGATACCACGCTTGAGCAGCAGCTTGCCCTGGCCGCACGGGCTCGGGTCGCCTTCTACTACGTTGCGCAGGTCGGCAACTTCGTAAGCGGTGATGTCGCGATCCCAGTTGGCGCCGGTCAGGTGGAAGCCGGTCTCGTTGGCGCCGCAGACGAAGTCCGCCAGATGGGCGGCGCTGCGATCGACGATGATGCGACCGGCAAAGCCGACCGGGCCGATGGAGCCTGCATCGCAACCGGCGGCAGCTTTAATCTGCTCGTCGTTGGCGAAGGTCAGCGGGTTGGCCACGCCAGCCAGTTTCTCGGCCTTGATCTCGTTCAGCTCGTGGTCGCCACGCAGTACCAGCGCGATGACGGCCTGCTTGCCGTGCTCATCTTCCTCTGCCAGTACCAGCAGGGTCTTGGCGATGGCGGTCGGTGCCACGTTCAGGAAAGCGGCCACTTCGTCGATGGTGTGGACGTTCGGGGTGGCAACCTTGGTCAGGGCTGCGGTGGCGGCAGCGCGCTCACCAGCCGGTGCCAGCGCTTCGGCCATCTCGATGTTGGCGGCGTAATCGGATGTGTCGGAGAAGGCGATCAAGTCTTCACCGCTCTCGGCCAGCACCTGGAATTCGTGGGAACCGGTACCACCGATGGAGCCGGTATCGGCCTGCACCGGACGGAAGTTCAGGCCCATGCGGGTGAACGCCTTGCAGTAGGCGGCGTGCATCTTCTCGTAGGTATCGACCAGAGACTCTTTGTCGATGTGGAAGGAGTAGGCATCCTTCATCAGGAATTCGCGGCCGCGCATCACGCCGAAACGGGGGCGCACTTCGTCGCGGAACTTGGTCTGGATCTGGTAGAGGTTGAGCGGCAGCTGCTTGTAGCTGTTCACTTCGTAACGTACCAGCGCAGTGATCACCTCTTCGTGGGTCGGGCCCAGCACGAAGGGGCGGTTGTGACGGTCGGTCAGACGGCACAGCTCGGGACCGTAGTCATCCCAGCGGCCGGACTCCTGCCACAGCTCGGCGGGTTGTACCACCGGCATGGAGACTTCGACGGCACCAGCATTGTTCATCTCTTCGCGAACAATGTTCTCGATTTTCTTCAGCACCCGCAGACCGGTTGGCAACCAGGCATACATGCCGGAGGCCAGTTTACGGATCATCCCGGCGCGCAGCATCAGCTGGTGGCTGACAACTTCAGCGTCGGAGGGGGTTTCCTTGAGAGTGGAAAGCAGATATTGGCTGGTACGCATCGCGGTAGACCTTAGCTAGAACGGGCGCGGGGCCCAGGATAATTTCAAGGGCGGAATTTTAACAGGCTGGGCGTTGCGGCCCAAGGGCTAAATTTGCCGCAACCCGAAAGGTGGCAACGCCCGGCAGATGACCAAGGGCAATGACCATTGCAACAAGCAGGCTTTTTATGCCTGCAATTTGGCCGGATCTCCGCTAAACTCTGCCACCTTTTCTCGATGGGCATGGCTCTGCCGCGTTCATCACCCCCCATTTTTAGTACTTTTGGAGCCGCTCATGCCGTTAGTGGGACATCAACACCAGATCGAGATCCTGGAACTGACCGACAAAGGAGATGGCAAAGGACGCCTGTTCGATCGCCCCCTGTTTGTCGAAGGTCTGCTGCCCGGTGAGCAGGCGCTGGTGGAGCTGACCGAGGTCAAGCCGAACTACCTGCACGGCAAGGTCGCCGAGCTGCTCCAGCCCTCCGCCGATCGGATTACCGATTTCTGCCCCAACACCGAATGCGGTGGCTGTCAGGTACGCCCGCTGGCCTATCCGGCCCAGCTCAAGCTCAAGCAGGCACTGGTGCAGAGCGCACTGGAGCTGGTCGGGCTGGGTGACACCCCGGTCAAGGATATCCTTGGCATGGAGAGCCCGTTCGCCTATCGCAACAAGGCGCAGTACGCGGTGCGTGGTTGTGACGCCGGTGCCGAGATCGGTTTTTATCGCAAGCACTCCCACGATCTCATCACTGCCGATGATTGCGCGGTGCAGGACTCGCTGCACGTGGAGCTCAACGCCCGGGTGCGCAACTGGATGCGCGAGCACAACATTGCGGCCTATGACGAGGTGAACCACACCGGCTGCGTGCGCAACCTGATGACCCGCAAGGGCTTCAAGAGCGGCGAGCTGATGGTAGTGCTGGTCACTTTGGGTGAGGAGCTGCCGTTCGAAGCCGAGCTGTTGGCAGCCCTGAGCGATCTGCCAGTCACCACCCTGGTGCAGAACATCAACGATGAGCGCACCAACCGCATTCTGGGCGCGACCAACCGGGTGCTGTTGGGCGAAGGGGTGATCCGCGACAAGATCCACGAACTCGAGTTCGAGATCTCGCCGCTCTCCTTCTTCCAGAACAACCCGACCCAGACCGATGTGCTCTACTCCAGCGCCCTCGAGTATGCCGAACTGACCGGCAACGAGACGGTGTTCGACATCTATTGTGGTATCGGCACCATCTCCCTGTTCCTGGCTGGCAAGGCCGCCAAGGTGGTGGGGATCGAGTCGGTGGAGAGCGCTATCAGCGATGCCCGCCGCAACGCCGCCCTCAACGGCATCGAGCACACCGAATTCCACGTCGGCAAGGCGGAGCAGCTGATGCCCGAGCTGCACGCAGAGGGCGTGACCGCTGACGTGGTGGTAATGGATCCGCCCCGCAAAGGCTGTGACAAGGCGGTGCTGCAGACCCTGGTCGCCATGGCGCCCCGTCGTCTGGTCTATGTCTCCTGCAATCCGCAGACCCTGGCCCGCGACCTCGCCTGGTTGGTCAAGCAGGGCTTCGTGCTGGACGAAGTGCAACCGGTCGATATGTTCCCGCACTCCATGCACGTCGAAGCGGTTGCCCGCCTGAGCCTGCCCGCCAAGGCATAAGTCTCCCCCGACTATTGCCCATAAAAAAACGACGCCAGCTGGCGTCGTTTTTTCTATCTGATGCTCGTAGGTTGATGTGCTCAACCCTGCTTGCGCACCTCGGCGGCGATCTGGTCGAGCAGCTGTTGCCAGCCCTGACCCAGTTCGCTGACCAGTGCGTTGTAGCCATCGGCTGGCAGTACCCGCTCCTGACGGAAGGGGGCATCGCGCAGCACTGTGCCATCTTCCGCCAACAGGCGCCAGCGACCGCTCAGCACGGCGCTGCCGTCATGACGCCCCTGAAAGCGCTCCACCAGAATGGTCAGCACCGGCCCCTTGCGGCCGCCATCCTGCCGCACCACCCAGCCCGGCAGGCGGGTGGAGAGGCCATTGAGGGTGAGCTGGTTGAGTTGATCGTCCAGCGCACCGGCCCAGCGATGGTACTCGGTGAAGTGGAGCTCTTGTCCTTCCAGCTGATAGACCAGACTGATCCGGTCGAGCTGGCTGGCCAGCGCCACCGGGCGCAGCACCAGCTGGTGCTGCGGTTTGGCCGGGGCCGTTACGGGTTGCTGGTTGTCGGCATCGAGCGAGTAGTAGTGCAGGTTTGGCTGGCTGCCGCAACCCGCCAGCAGGCCCAGCAGGGCCAGCGTCAGGATCTCTTTTTTCATTGTTTGCCTCGCTTGGGCTCAGGGTCCGATGGATGCGCGCGATCGAAGATCAGCGAGCTGGGCTGCTCGTTGAGGGAGTGCACCAGCGGCTGCAGTTCGCGCATCAACTGATTGAGGGTTTGCACCGACTGACGCAGATCCTGATTGGTCTGCGACTGGGCGTCATAGGCCTGCAAGGTCTCCTGCAACTGCTTGAGGCTCTCGTTGAGGGAGGCGGGCAACTGCTGGGTGGCATCCTTGGCGGTGAGCTTGTTCAGGTTGGCGCTGACTGCACTGATGTTCTTCAGGGTGCCATCCAGGGTGGTGAGTGACCCGTTGACCTTGGTCAGGGTGGTCGCCATGTCCATGTCGACAAACTTGTCGAGGATGAGGTTCACCTTGCGTTCGATCTGATCCAGCCCGCCCTGCACGGTGGGGAAGACCTGATAACCGGCCAGTTTGGTCGGCTCGAAACGGGGGACATCAGGATAGAAGTTGAGATCGATGATCTTGCCACCGGTCAGCAGGCTTGCTGTCTTGAGGCTGGCACGGAGCCCCTCCTTGAACTGCTTGCCGAACAGGGCCCGCCACTGATCTTTTTCCGCTTTGGCGTAGCGGTGGGAGAGGCGTTGTACCTCGATGCGTGCCAGTACCGGGATCTGGCGGCTCTGGAAGATGCGAACCCCCTTCTCCTCGACCATATAGGGTGCCGAGATAACGGTACCCACGCGGATGCCACGGTACTGTACTGCGGCGCCGGGATGGAGACCGGCCACGTTATCTTCGAACAGGAAGACGTAGTCGATGAACTGATCCAGGCTACCGGCCAGCACGCTCTCCTCATCCTGGAACAGGGTAAACTCCTCGTTCGATTTGACGGGTTCACCAGGTGACCAACCGGCAGGCAGCCCCATGGTGATCCCCCCATCGAGCAGGCTCTCCAGCGAGTCCATCTTCACCTTCATCCCCTCGCTGCTCATGGAGACCTCAAAGCCCGGGGTCAGCCAGAAGCGGGAGTTGCTGCTCACCAAAATGTCGTAAGGGGCGTTGATGAAGATTTGATACTGCATCTCGCTCTTCTCGGGCAGGAACTTCGCCTCTTCTACCTGGCCGATGGTGAAGCCCTGATAGCTGATGGGCGAGCCAGCCCCCAGCGCACGAGCGTCGCTGCTGGTGAGGGAGAGACGCAGCCCTTTGGCATCGAGGGATGCCAACGGCGGCTTGTCCAGCATGGTGTACTGATCCCGCGCCCGACCTTTCTTGCCAGGGGCAAGCTCGATGTAGGCGCCGGAGAGCAGGGTGCTCAGACCCGATACCCCTTCACGACCCACTCTGGGCTTGACCACCCAGAACTGGCTGTCACCGCGCAGCATGCCGGAGGCAGCACTGGTCAGCCTGCCTTTGAGCACGGCGTGGCTGTAGTCAGCGCTCAGCTCGACCGTTTCGATGCGGCCGACATCCACGTCGCGAGAGCGGATCACTGTCTTGCCTGCGACTATGCCCTCGGCGGTGGCGACGGTCAGGGTGAAACTGGGACCTTGTGAGTACCAATGTTGAAACAGCATCCAGATACCGATGAACAGCGCCAGCAGCGGCACCATCCAGATTGCGGCGGCCGAGCTCATAAAGTCAGAGCCCGGTTTCCACCTTGTTTTACGCTCACTCACGTTCGCGTTCTCCTTGTTGTAAATCCCAGATAAGGCGAGAGTCGAAACTCATGGCGGCGACCATGGTGATCAGCACCACGCCTGCAAAGGCGACGGCCGCAGGGCCGGGGTAGATGGTCATCAAGTTGTCGAGCCGGATCAGGCCCGCCAGAATGGCCACCACGAAGACGTCGATCATCGACCAGCGCCCGACAAATTCAGTCATGCGATAAAGTTTGAGCTTGCCAAGGGGGGAGGTGACATTGCCGTGCTGCACCATATAGCAGAGCCAGAACAGTGCCAGGATCTTCACCAGGGGAACGACCACACTGGCGAAAAAGATCACGGCGGCAATCGGGTAGGAGCCCAGTGACCAGAGCAGCACCACCCCGCCCAAAATGGTGGATGGGGTGCTATCCCCCAGCATCACTGTGTCCATAATGGGGTAGAGGTTGGCCGGGATGTAGAGGATGGCGGAGGTAAACAGTAGCGCCCAGGTGCGGTTCAGACCACCCGGCTTGCGGGCATGCAGCTTGCCGCCGCAGCGGGAGCAGCTGTGGTTACCCATCTCGCTCAGGGCACCACAGATATGGCAGCCCACCAGACCGGATTCCAGCGCGCACGCGTCCGGGTCGATCTCCCGCGCCTCGGTAGGGCCGAACAGCCGCTGCCACAGCCACATCTGATCCAGCGAGGAGATCATCTTGATGAGCAGCACCGTGTAACCGACGAAAGCCCAGAATGACAGCCCCATCTTGATGTCGGCCATTCCCATCAGCTTGACCAGCGAGATGAGCACCCCCACCAGAAAGACATCCACCATCAGCCAGGGTTTGATCCGACAGAGCAGACGGCCGAGGGATCGCAAGGCGTGGTTGTGCAGATCTTTATCGACCCGCCACAGCACCAGCATGATGGAGCCCATATAAACCAGCGGCAGGCCGATCAGGGTCAGGCTCAATATCGCGCCGAGAAACAGATAGCCCTCATCCACCAGGGTGGTGATGCTCTGCAAAAAGGTCATCTCCTGGCCCACCCCTTTGGCGGAGAAGGACATGAAGGTAAAGGCATTGGCGAGCACGAACATGATGAGCGCAGCAAACCCGTAGGAGATGGGACGCAGCTCCTGCTGTGGCAGGTGGCGACTCAGGGTGTGTCCGCAACGGGGGCAGCAGCTGGCCTGTCCCACCTCGAGCGGTGTGGCCGGGATCAGCAGGTCACACTCTTCGCAGGCTGTGGCATCATGGACATAGGTGGTGTGGTGTTGGTGTGAAACCGGATGCAAGATAAAACCCCAGATAAGGCCCGTGGTGGAGCCAGAGCTGACGATTATCGCAGTTGTACCGGCCAGCGACCAGCCCCCGGAGGCCGCTATTGCTGGCGGGAGTGAGAATGACTTTGACAAGCCAGTGCCCATTTAGCACAATCAAACGCCACTTTTTTTCCGCGGGACAATAATTTATGACAACTGAATCCCCCAGCTACTCCACGATTGAGCAAGCCTTCTCCCTCGGGAACGGGCAAGATTCTGCCCTCAACTGGTTGCGCAAGAACCGCAGTCAGGTCGCTATTTTTCTGGTGAGCGGCATCAAGCTGGAAGGCACCATCAGCGGGTTCGACCAGTACAGCGTGCTGCTGACCGATGCTCATGGTAACCAGCAGCTGGTCTACAAGGCCAAGATCTCCACCATCGCCATGCACACTGGCCGTCCGCAGGTGAATATCCAGCGTGCTCGCAAGCCGCGTGTCTCCATGGCGCCGCGCCCCCACGGTGCGCCGGGTCGTTATGACGACAATCAGGGCGGCGGCAACAACGAGTAATCGTCTGCCCCGCACTCCCCGTTGGCGCGCTCTGCGTCAGCGGCTGACGGAACCAGCTCTCATTTTCATTCATGTCCCGTATGAGAGCCGGTTCCGGTTATCGCCCCTTGCAGGGCGATATTTTTTCCGCACTACGCTGTTATGCCGACCGGTTGACCCTCTTTGACCATGCAGGTCTGCATACCCGCCGCTTCTCCGGCCTGTACCCCGATACCGGTATCTTCAAACACCAGACAGGCTGACGGTTCGACCCCCAGCTTGCTGGCGACCAGCAGGAAGGTGTCCGGATTGGGCTTGTGCAGCTCCACATCGTCTGCGGTGACCACCACGGAGAAGTAGCGATCCAGCCCGGTGTTGCGCAGCACCGCCTCGGCATTTATGCGCGGCGAGCCGGTGCCGATCCCCATCGGGATGACGCCATGATAGCGCTCGACCAGCGCCTGCATGGCTGGAAAGACGTTCGCCTTGTGCAGGTTGGCCACATAGTGGGCGGTCTTGCAGCGGGTGACTTCGAGCGGATCGAGGGGGATCTGCTGCTCCTGTGCCACCAGCAGGGCTATCTTGCGGCTCGGCATGCCACCCAGTTCATAGAACCAGTCGGCATCGAAGCGAAAGCCAAACTCACGGGCGGTATGTTCCCAGGCGGCGAGGTGCAGCGGCATGGAGTCGACCAGGGTGCCATCAAGGTCAAAGACCAGGCCTTGGAATCCGGAAAGCGTCATGGTGCGGGTCAGTCTCTGAAAAAAGGGAGCCCATTCTAGCCAGTGGTTCTCTGCCTCGCCATCACCTAGCTGGTGAGAAACGCTTGCCCCCACATTTGTGACTGAAAATAGACGGGGGTGAGCTGGGCCGGATCGAGCTGATATTTGGGGGCAAGCTGTTCCAGCAGGGCCCAGTTGCCCTGTTCATAGGTGCTGACCAGCTGAAATAGATGAAAGAGTGGCCCTTCATGCAGTTCGATGGCGCGCTGCACGCTCTTGGGCAGGTGGGCCATCAGCGGTTCCGACAGCAGGGAGCCATCGAGCACCAGTCCCACCAGAAAGGCCCAGCTTGCCTCCGCTTTACCGAGGGCGGTGAGGGCAATCAACTCGCAGAAGCGGCCGCGGGCGATGGCCATCCGGGTGCAGGCCTCCGGCATGTGCTGGCTCACCCGGGCCAGACCGTTGATCAGCACGAACTTGCGGATCTCCTGCTCCCCCAGATAGGAGAGGGCGCGGGGTACCGAGGTGATGGGTGCGGCATGATCGAAGCCGGGGGCGTTGACGTAGGTGAGCAGCAGGCCGGGCAGCCAGGCATCCTGCTCCAGCAGGCGGGCTACCTGGGCGAAGGAGAACTCTTCGTGGCAGATGAGCTGGAGGATCTGCTGTACCAGCGCCATATCGGGCTGGTTCGCCCGCTGATTGACCAGCTCCGGACGGGCGAGAAAGCCGCCGGCAAAGAAGTCGACCCCCGCCTCCCGCAGCGGGAGAAAATCCGCCCAGGTCTCGATGTTCAGCGCCATCCGCTTGTGCTCGGTGGGCTGGCAGATCCCCTCTTCCCCCATCCAGTACACTAGCAAGCGGCTGGCGCCGAGCCAGCGTGGATCCCGGTTGGCGCCATGCACCGCCAGTCTGCGCCGGCTGTCGCGCCACTGCTCCAGCACCGGGAACGAGCTGGGTTGGCGTTCGCTGGAGGCTTCAACCAGCGGAATCGCGTCCTGATCCAGCAGCAGGGGACGCTGTTCATCGAGTTGCTCGTGGGTCAAGGGCACCAGATATTGACGCCCCTGCGCCAGCAGGCGGCAATGTTGCGCCAGTGAAGGCCATTCGGCCGGTGAGCTGAGCTGATAGTCGATGCCGTAGGCCACCAGAGCCAGGCGACGATTGAAGATAGGGTAGCGACGCAACAGCATGGGATCACCGATAGGCCAGAGTGCGTGCCCTCCCTTGTGACTTGGCGTGGTAGAGCGCCTGGTCAGCCTGTTCGGTCAGGGTCTGCCATGCTCCGTCCTGGGAGGGAACCAGATAGCTAAAGCCTATGCTAACCGTAATGAAATCAGCAACCCGCGAGGCGGGATGGGGCATTTTCACGCGGGCAAGACCATCGTGGATCCGCCCGGCCAGCTGTTCGGCCTCACCGGGTTGGGGGGCGCAGAGCAGAATGACGAACTCCTCCCCGCCGTAACGGGCGACCAGATTGGTGCAGCGCCGCTCAGCATCCCGCAGCACATGGGCCACCTGTTGCAGGCAGAGATCCCCCTTGGCATGGCCGAAGTGGTCGTTGTAGGCCTTGAACTCGTCCACATCGATCATCAATACCGCCAGCAGGTTCTGGGTGCGTCTTGCCCACTCCCACTCCCGCTGCATGGTGATGTCCCACTGGCGCCGGTTGGCGATGCCGGTGAGGGGATCTTCCAGCGACAGCAGGGAGAGGCGGTGATTGGCCTCCTCCAGCGCACGGTTGGTCTCGGCCAGTTGCATGGTGCGCTCGGCGACCCGGGCCTCCAGCTGGCGGTTGAGGGTTTCCAGCTGCTCCTGAGTACGCTGGCGGATCAGCAGTTGTGACAGAATGGCGGCGTACTGTTTGAAGATCTCGCTCTGATAGGCTTTGAGCGGACGGTGCCAGAGCAGGTTGTCGGCGGCGATCCAGCCGATGGGGGTGGTGCCATCCCATAGCGATACCATGGCGTTCCAGCCACGGCCCACCTGCTGCTTCTCGTAGTAGAGGGGGGTATCTTCCATCACCAGTACGTAATCCTTGCGCCTGAGCGCCTCTTGCACAGTGGGGTGATCCGGAATGGGGCTGATGAAGTTGTGTTCATCCATCAGCTCGCCCTCTTCGCTGGTGCCCCAAGTGCCGCGCATGGTTTTGCCATCGGGTTCGATCAGGAAGATGGCAACCCGATCGAACTGCAGCTCCTTGCGGGCCAGCAGCACGGCATCCCGCAGCAGATCGTTCTCGCTGCGACTGCGGGAGAGGGTGACGCTGACCATGTGCAGCGCCTGCAACATGGTGAGGAAGGATCCTTGCAGTGCTTGACTCTGTACCAGATCGGTCTGGGTATGGAGCCGCTGGTCCCGCTCCTGATTGACCTGGCTGGAGAGCAGGTGATTGCTGAGCTCGGCCGTCAGATAGTGGATAAGGAGCTGGATACCCTGACGCTGGTGGGAGGAGAGGCGATCGATGCGGCGGCGGGCCTCCAGATAGATGACCCCTTCCAACTTCATGTGACGCTTGAGAGGGAAACAGGCGCGTAACTGCGGCTGGGCGGGCTCCACATTTTCGCCGGGATCCGGCGGTGGCTGGAGCTGCTCGATCACCAGTTGTCCCTTCTCCATCGCCTTGTCGATCAGGTGGTGGGGCAGGGTCAGTTGACCGAGATGGGCGAGATCAAGCGTGGTCAGCCCCTGATCGAGCTGAAAACTGTAGAGCTGCGGTTCGGGGGCTTTTAGCCAGAGGTAGAGGCGTTCGGCATCGGTCTTTTCACGGATGGTGGCGAGGCTCACTTCGCATAACTGAGCGAAGTTGGTGAAGTGTTCCGGGTCCCATTCCTGCATACCAATATCCCTTGGATTGTGCCCAAACGAGTATAGACATATTTCTCCTTGACTAATATGTCAGAAAGGAGAAGCAGCGCACATAACGGTTGCTTTCAGCCCTGCTGGTGGAAACATTCACTGCGTTTTTTGTCAATCGTGGCGAGAACTGTGTGCCGTGGTGGGCTGTATGGCAGCTTGTAGGGCAGGGTGTCGGGCAAAAAAAGAGCCAGCGCAATGGCGGGCTCTCGGGCAGATCAGATGATTCTGCGCGGCTTATTCTGCCTTGGGGGCAGTCTCAGCGGGTGTTTCACAGCTATCGGCTGGCGCACTCTCGGTCGCCGGGGCTTCCGGTGCTGGGCCTGGCACCAGCTCCACCGCCGGCTTGGCGATAAGGGAGCGTGTCTCTTCCACCGCTTCGGTCAGCTTCACCTCGATGATCTGGCCGAGCTCGTAGACCACTTCGGTCTTGTCCAGATAGACGCGGCCGTTGTCCCAGTTGCACTCCAGTCGATCCTTGTTGTCGAGAATATGGCGGGCAGGCATGAAGACCACAGCGCCGTTCTCCTGCAGACGCAGCTTGAGACCGGCACGCATCACGTCGATGATCTCGGCGTTGAACACTTGATCGGTGCCAGCGGCGGCTTTCAGGTAGCGAACATAGAGCCAGTCGCCGATGTCACGCTCCACCATGCGGTGCAGACGGCGGCAGGCGGTCAGATGCTCGGTGAGCTCCTGACTCGGGCGCTCGCCCGGGGTCTTGCCGGCGATGACCGCTTTGAGCAGACGATGGTTGACCATATCGCCGTACTTGCGAATAGGTGAAGTCCAGGTGGCGTAGGCATCCAGACCCAGACCGTAGTGGGCGCCCGGCTCGGAGGACATCAGCGCATAGCTCTGGAAACGGCGGATTTTGCCATCCAGCCAGCGGGTGTCGAGGTTGTCGATCCAGCGGCGCAGGGCGCAGAAGCCGGAGAGGCTGGCGATCTCGTCGCGCTCGAACGGGGCTTCGGCGCTTTTCAGCAGGTCGATGGCGCCGTCGAGGGACTCTTCGTCAAAGCCGGTGTGAACGTTGAAGATGCCGTAACCGACGCTCTTGCCCAGTACGCGACCGGCGCAGATGTTGGCGGCGATCATCGACTCTTCCACCATGCGGTTGGCGATGCGGCGCGGCTCGACGTGGATGGCCAGCACTTCGCCATTCTCGCCCAGCTCGAAGTCGTAGTCGGGACGATCCGGGAATACCAGCGCATGCTCGGTGCGCCACGCGATGCGCGCCTCGGTCATCGCCTTCATCAGCGGCAGCTGGGCCAGTACGCCTGCGTCGATGGACAGCTCTTTGCCATGCTCGGCCCAGTCGGAGACGTCGTCATAGTTGAGGCGGGCGTGGGAGCAGATGCGGGCGGCGAAGAACTCGGTCTCCTCCATCAGCAGACCATCTTCGGCGATGAGCAGACGGGCGCACAGGGTGTTGCGCTCCTCACCCTCTTTCAGGGAGCAGAGCTCGTCGGAGAGGGTGCGCGGGATCATAGGCACGTTGCGGCCCGGCATGTAGACGGTGAAGGCGCGCTGGGCGGCTTCCTTGTCCAGCTCGCTCCCTTCGGCCACATAGGCGGTCGGGTCAGCGATGGCGACCAGCAGCTCCCAGCCGTTGTCCAGCTTGGTGATGGCCAGCGCATCGTCCATGTCCTTGGTCTTGGCACCGTCGATGGTGAAGAAGGGCACCTTGGTCAGGTCACGACGGGGCAGCTCTTCCTCTTCGATGACCTTCCACTCCGGCAAGTCAGCCGGTTCGATCTGGGCCAGATTGTGGCGCGCCAGCACCACCCACCAGGGCACGTTGTGATCTTCCTGGGCGGCGATTTTCTGGGTGATCTCGGCGGAGAAGTTGCCGTCAACCAGCGCATGGCGCTTGAGGGTGGCCACCACCCAGTCACCTTCCTTGAACTCTTTCTCATCCAGACCCTTCTTGACGCGGGCCTTGATGGCATCCTTGATCAGCGGATGGTCGGCCACCACGTTGAGGCGGTCACGGAACATCTTGACCCGGGCCACGAAGCGGGTGACGGACTGCTCCAGCAGGGTATCCGGCTCGGCCACTTCCTTCTCTTTTTCGGTGCGGATCAGGGCGCTCACCCGGTCACCGTGCATCACCTTCTTCATGTAGGGAGGCGGCACGAAATAGCTGGTCTTCTCATCGACTTCCAGAAAGCCGAAGCCCCGGTCCGAGGCGCGGATAACACCCTCTTTCTTCGGGATGTTTTCGCGGATTTGTTGCTTGAGCTGGGCCAGCAGCGGATTGTCTTGGAACATAAGTGAGGAACCTGAAGTGAAAACCTGGGTGGAGACCTGATGAAGGATCGCCCAGCACTATACGTTTTTAGCCCTGCAAAGCCAAGGTGAATGGCCTGCTCAACGTGGTTTCAACTGCGATCTGGCATGATCGATGAGACGTTGGGAGAGCTGCTTGTGTACCCCCTTTTCCAGTACCCAGCGGTGCCAGTAGAGGCGTTCCGTCAGGACGTGGTCGGGACTGAGGTTGAGTAGTGACCCGCCAGCCAGCTGGCCTCTTATCTGCAATTCGGGAATGAGACAGTAGGCCAACCCCTGCTCGGCCATGGCGACGAAGGCCTCTGACGAGTGGACCGTATGGCAGGGATAACCGCCAGGCTCCAGCCCGAAGCGTTCTCTCATAAAGCTCACATGCATGTCATCGCGCTGATCGAACGCTACCGCCGGTGCCTTGGCCAGCGCATCGCGGGTCAGGCCATGAGGGAAGTGGCGGGCTACGAAGGCGGGGCTGGCGGTAAGCAGATAGTTCATCTCACCGAGCTCGTCGACGCAGCAACCCGCCAGTGGCTGGGGGCTCAGGCTGACGGCGCCGAAGGCCTGACCCTCGCGGACCTTGTCGAGGGTGCGGCTCTCGTCATCGACCAGCAGGTTGAGTTCGATGGGGTGCTGCTTCAACAAGGGGGCAATGGCGGGCAAAAACCAGGTGGCCAGGCTGTCGGCGTTCACTGCGATGCTGATCCGGATTGGCCCTTGCGGTTGGTCGGGGGTCAGCTCCCCCGCCAGTTCGAGCTCGAGCTGATGTACCTGCCGATAGTGGGCCAACAGTTTCTGGCCGAGTGGCGTAGCCAGCAGCGGTTGGCTGCGAATGAGCAGCGGCTCGGCAAACTGTTGCTCCAACTGCTTGATCCGCTGGGAGATGGCCGACTGGGTGATATGGAGCGACTTGGCCGCCCGATCGAAGTTCTGTTCCTGCAGTACCGCATCCAGCGCCCGCAGCAGTTTGTAGTCCAGCTCTTTCATCTTCTCCCCCTCCCGGTGCATCAGGGCTGACTCTACGTCAGTCGGGTCGCGACAACAATGGTGGGCGAGACGGGGGCGGCGCTGTGATTTTTGACAGTAGTGGTCAGGCCACTGAGGGAGGATACTGCCGGGTGATGCAGGGGGCAGCCCTGCGGGATCATAGCGATCTGTTTATCTTATCCCGGGTCTGTTTTCCCGGGATTTTTTATATCTGGGCCGCCAACTCGTGTGAGCGATAGGTGGCGGTTTGATAGTGCCCGATGAGCGGTTGCGAGACCGCCAGGGCAAATCGCTCATCTAGATAAAAGCGCAGACCGACACCTTTGACCGCGCCGAGCCCCACCGCTTGGCGATGGCCCAGACGAGCCATTGGTATTCCGAGGCGACGGAAAATGCGCTCTGCGGGCAGGCTGGCTACACCAACCAGCTCTTTGATGCCGTTGGCTGTGGCAAAGGCATAGACTTCGCGAAGGAGTACGCAGGTCAGCTCGCTTACACCATTAGTCATGCGCGGCGCGCGGGGCGCATCGATAGCCAGACGGGTGAGTTCCCAGACATCGGGAGTGCGTGGTGCGCTTTCACCGGCAAGGGCGGTGGGAAAGATAGTGGGCAGCATATAGGCACTGGCACAACTGAGCAGGCGGATGCAGGCGCAGACTCCTTGTTCATCTTCGACCAATACCCAGTGGGTGTCTGGCGTGTCAAAGCTGTCGCGTTCCAAACCGTGATAAGACTCGACATCCCAGCCTAGCCGGTCGGAAAAGACGCGATTTCGAAATTGATAGAGTTCGTTCTCTACGGCGTTTCGTGGGTGATCTCTCAATTTTCCTTTGAAAACCAACATTTTGAACTCTCTCTCTGCCTGTTCGCCGCTATAATCAGAAGCTTGGCCAGGGGGGCTAGCATATGAAACAAGAGCAACTGTTTGAGTATCTGGAGCATTTCACTTCGGTGACGGATGGTGACCGTCTTGCCGGATTGATTGGTCGCTTCACGGTCGATATGGGTTATGACTATTACGGCTTTACCCTGATCATTCCGATGTCGATGCAAAGACCCAAAGTGGTGCTGTTTAATCAGTGCCCTGTCTCCTGGGTACAGACCTACACCGATAACAACATGCTGGCGTGCGACCCTGTGATTCAGCTGGCACGCAAGCAGACGCTGCCCATCTACTGGAACCGACTTGATGAGCGGGCCAGTTTTCTGCAAGAGGGGGCCATGGACGTGATGAGACTGGCCGCCGAGTTCGGATTGCGCAATGGCATCTCCTTCCCTCTGCACGGCGCAGCCGGGGAGAACGGGATCCTCTCCTTCATCACCTCCGAGCGGGCTTCGAGCGATCTGTTGCTGGAGTCCTCGCCAATCCTCTCCTGGATGGCCAATTACATCTTCGAGGCTGCGATCCGGGTTGTGCGCCTGAGGGATTCGGATCAACAAGCCGCCCTGACGGATCGCGAGACCGAATGCCTGTTCTGGGCCAGTGAGGGGAAGACCTCTAGCGAGATCGCCTGCATCCTCGGGATCACGGAGCGCACGGTCAATTACCACCTCAATCAGGTCACCCGTAAAACCGGCTCCATGAACCGCTATCAGGCCATTGCCAAGGGGGTTAGCAGTGGTATTTTGTTGCCGAATCTTGAGCATGTAGTTGTCACCAACTTCCCCAAGCTGATGCAATAGAACCTGTTGATTCTCATGGCTGAGCGGCGGACTCTCAATTGTCAGATCCTGCTATTGACTACTAGCTTCGGATGGGGCTTGTGTTGCTGATGTGACTCCGGCTTATTAGCAAAATAAATCAATCAGTAAATCAATGAATTTCTAAGAGGGAACCGCCATCGCTATAGTGCCGCTCATTCATCACTTTGAACGGTACTCTCCATGATGCTCACAGCGACGCTGCAAGGCTTCACCATTGGCCTGGCCATGATCATCCCCATCGGCGCCCAGAATGCCTTTGTGCTGAGCCGGGGCATCCATCGCAATCACCATCTGCTGAGTGCCACGCTTTGCAGCTTCTGCGATCTCGCCCTGATTGCCATCGGCGTATTTGGCGGCGCCAATCTGCTGGCCACCAGCCCCCTTGGCATGTCGCTGCTCACCTGGGGTGGTGTACTGTTCCTCGGCTGGTTTGGTGGTCGTTCCCTGCTCAGTGCCTGGCGAGGTAAAGGGGAGGGGCTTGCCGATTCTGCCCGGCAGATGGGGGCCAAAAGCGTGCTGGCGATGACGCTGGGGGTTACGCTGCTCAACCCGCACGTCTATCTCGATACCCTGATGCTACTCGGCTCCCTTGGCAGCCAGGTGAGCGACTCCCAGCGTCCGGCCTTTGCTGCGGGGGCCATGCTGGCCTCGCTGGTGTGGTTCTACTCGCTGGCGTTGGGTGCTGCGGCACTGGCACCCTGGTTGGCCCGGGGTCGGGTGCAGCGGGGGATCGATCTGCTGGTGGGTATCATCATGTTGAGTCTTGCGATGAAACTCGCTTGCGGAGGGTAATACGACCGGTGGGTGCAATGGGGCGAGCATCAATCAGGATATTGATGGGTGTCCATTCTTGTTGGACCAAGACCGGCACCACGCCTTGGGGAGCGAAACACCAGTCCATCACGACGGACTGGTGCTGTTGATCCCTGCGAGGGGCTATACCCGGAACTGGGAGAGCAGGCGCTGTTGCAGCAGGCTGGCCTGATGGAGCGAGGAGGCGAGCTGCAGGCACTCCTGTGCCTCCTGTTCGCCAGTTCTGGCTTGCAGACTGATGCCGGAGACCTTGTCGGAGGAGTGGCTCAGGGGGTGTGACAATTGCCCGGTGGCATCGGCCACCTGCTGCACCATGTCGGCCAGCTGGTCGATGGCGCCTTCCACCTTGAACAGGATCTGCTTGGTGTTCTCGGAGTCCTGCATGCCGGACTCCACCGTCTTGAGGTTGCGCTGCATCATCAGGTAGGCGGTCTCGGTCTGCTGCTGGATGCTGCTGATCACCTGGCTGATCTCGGCGCTTGATGTCGCGGTGCGATTAGCCAGGGTGCGCACCTCGTCCGCGACCACTGCAAAGCCACGCCCCATCTCCCCCGCGCGGGCCGCTTCGATGGCCGCATTGAGTGCCAGCAGGTTGGTCTGCTCCGAGATACCGCTGATGGTGGAGATGATCTGGCCAATCTGACCTGCCTGCTCCTTGAGGGAGTTGATGGCGATGGCACACTCGCTCACCTCTTGTACCACCCGTTGCATGCCCGCGCTGGCGGAGGCGACATACTGGCTGCTCTCGGTGGTCAGCTGGCGCACCTCGTTGGCATTGTGGGCCGCCATACTGCAGTTGTCCGAGATACCGGTGGCGACTTGCACCATCTGTTCACTGTCGTGGTGCAGTGCCTGGGCGTGTTCGGCAGTCTGGCGACTGCTCTGGCTGATTGCCTCCACCCGGTTGACCGAGGTGTGGACGTGTTCGCTGATATGCTGGTTGTTGTCCATGGTGGATCTGATCATCTTCTGCAATTTCTCGATGAAGCGATCCACGCTGTTGGCCAGCGAGCCTATCTCGTCATCCCGTTGCAGGTTGATGCGGGCGTTGAGGTCCCCCTCGCCGGCGGCGATATCCTGCATTCGTTTGTCCACTTGCAGCAGCGGGGTTACCAGTTTGCGGGTCAGCCAGAAGCCGCAGAGGGTGACCATGATCAGGCTCAGCAACAGGCCACCCAGCAGCAGGGTTCGGATCTGGCTGATAATGCCGTTGAGCTGGGCCACCTGATCCTCGACGGTGGCATCGCCGCTCTCCTCGATGGCAACCAGCTGTTGTCGCAGCTCATCGGCACTGGCTTTATAGATGGCCTGCTGGGCCTGATAGCTGCCGAGCGCATTGACCCACTGTCCCATCAGTTGCTGATGCCGGGCCAACAGGGCGCGATACTCTGTCGACAGTGTCTTGCCGGCAAATTCCCCGGTTCCCTCGATATCGAACAGCCCGGTGCCGAGCATGCTGTCGACCGCTTCGTGGTAGAAATCGGTCGCCTCTTTCAGCTCGGCCTTGATCGCCTCTGTGACTCCTTGTCTGTTCATCTTTTCCAGCGCATAGAGTTGGCGCAAAAAGCCGATGTTGGACTCCATCCCCCCATCGGCCGCTTCCCAGCGAGTGGAGAGGCCGCTGCTCCAGCTGATGGTCTGGTCGGGGGATTGGGTCAGCGCCTCGACTGCCCCATCGCCAATCACCTCCAGCTGGGTCGAGAGGCGAGCCATCAGATCGGCGTTGTGATGCAGGGCCTGATCCACCTCGGTATAGGCGTGATAGAGCGCCAGCAGCTTCTCTTGTTGCTGTTGATAGTCCTGCTTGTGCTGTTCCATGGTGGCAAGGGCTGCACCATCAATGAGCTGCCCCTGGCTGACCCGGGCCAGCGCGTCATCGGTTGCCGCCTTGGCAGCATCGAGTTCAGCGCGATTGAGCGGGGTGCCGTTTTGCATCTTCTGAATCTGTAGCTGTTGGTTGCCCAGCTCTATGGAGCCCTCCATGGCACCGTCGGCGGTCTGCCAGGCGGCGCCCAGTACATAGGAGAGCAGATTGGCTAGCCGCTGGCTGCCATACCAGCCAACGACCCCCATGCCCAGCGTGCAGCCGAGCAAGATGGCAAGACCCAGCTTGGCGGTGGTAACAATTTTCATGTGATGGCCTTCCTTGGTATCGACATTGGCACCAGTTTAGGTTCCGAACGGGTTTAGTGTAGTGGTTTATCCCCCGCTCGGGGGCCGGTGCAGCGCTGAAACATCCCGTGCACTGGCTGCACCCGATCAAGCATGGTGGAAAATCGGGTAAAAAGCCTCTCTCACCACAAGGGTGTTGCCGCCCTATGCTGGATACTTATCCAGTTATTCTTTATGCTATGAGCCAATTTACGAATAGTTGTATTGGTGAGGAGAGAGTCGTGATTGGTCGCTTGAGAGGCATTGTCATTGAAAAGCAGCCCCCCGAGGTCTTGCTGGAGGTGGGCGGGGTCGGCTACGAGGTGCAGATGCCGATGAGCTGCTTCTATGATTTGCCGGAGATCGGCAAGGAGGCGGCTATCCATACTCACTTCGTGGTGCGCGAAGATGCCCAGCTGCTCTATGGTTTCAACCACAAGCAGGAGCGGGCGCTGTTCCGCGAGCTGATCAAGACCAACGGGGTCGGTCCCAAGCTGGCGCTGGCCATTCTCTCCGGCATGACAGCTACCCAGTTCGTGCTGAGTGTCGAACGCGAAGAGATAAGTTCCCTGGTCAAACTGCCGGGTGTCGGCAAGAAGACCGCCGAGCGGCTGGTAGTGGAGATGAAAGATCGGCTCAAGGGCTGGGTCAGCCACGATCTCTTCTCTCCGGCCATGGTCACCTTGCCAGCCAGTGAGCCCGAATTGCGTGCGCCGGATGTGACCGAAGAGGCGGCCAGTGCGCTGGTGGCCCTCGGTTACAAGCCGCAGCAGGCGAGCCAGATTGTCAGCAAGATCGCCAAAGAGGGGATGTCGGTGGAAGATATCATCCGTGAATCCCTGCGTAGCCTGGTATGAGGTAGTTGATGATTGAAGCAGACCGCCTCATCTCGGCCAGTGCCGCCCGTGAGGATGACATTATTGACCGGGCTATCCGCCCCAAGACGCTGGCTGATTACACCGGTCAGGATACCGTCTGCGAACAGATGGAGATCTTTATCGAAGCGGCCCGTCAGCGGGGAGAAGCGCTCGATCACCTGCTGATCTTCGGTCCGCCGGGTCTGGGCAAGACCACCCTCGCCAACATCGTCGCCAACGAGATGGGGGTCAATATCAAGACCACCTCTGGCCCGGTGCTGGAGAAAGCGGGGGATCTGGCGGCGCTGCTCACCAACCTTGAACCGAACGATGTGCTGTTCATCGATGAGATCCATCGCCTCAGCCCTGTGGTGGAGGAGGTGCTCTATCCGGCGATGGAGGATTACCAGCTCGACATCATGATCGGGGAGGGACCCGCAGCTCGCTCCATCAAGCTGGATCTGCCTCCCTTCACCCTGATTGGCGCCACCACTCGGGCTGGTTCACTCACCAGCCCGCTGCGGGATCGCTTCGGTATCGTCCAGCGGCTGGAGTTCTACAACGTCAAGGATCTGACCGATATCGTCTCCCGCAGTGCCCGTTGTCTGGGGCTAGACATGACGGAAGATGGAGCCATTGAGGTCGCCCGTCGCTCTCGCGGTACGCCGCGGATTGCTAACCGTTTGTTAAGGCGGGTGCGCGATTTTGCCCAGGTGAAATCCGATGGCCGGATCGACGGCCCCATTGCAGCCCGCGCCATGGACATGCTGGATGTCGATAACGAAGGTTTTGACTTCATGGACCGCAAGTTATTGTTGGCTGTGATAGACAAGTTTATGGGGGGCCCGGTGGGTCTCGATAATCTGGCCGCCGCGATCGGGGAAGAGAAAGATACTATCGAAGATGTGCTGGAGCCTTATCTGATCCAGCAGGGGTATCTGCAACGTACACCCAGAGGACGGATTGCGACCACACGAGCCTACGCTCATTTCGGTCTTCAGCGACCAGATGAGAAGTAAAAACAGTCGTTTGAACATGAAACCGCCGTCAAAGGCGGTTTTTTATTATCCGGACAAAAAAAAAGCCCACGGCGGATGCGGTGGGCAAAGACAATTCAGGATGGATGTTCACAGACAGTGAGTGCGTCTGGACACAGACCGGAAAATAAACAGGTGAGCCGTCGCGAGCTCTCAGAGTCGGTTCAGTTGATAGAGCTGAACAAAGGAAAGCTTGTAGTAACGGATGGTTTTAGCAACAAACTTTTTCATCTTCGATTCCAATAGACAGGTTCAAATTGATCGTCGAATACGTACCGTGAACCCGGATTAACCGGCCTGTATCCAAGGGTATGCCCTCACTGCGAGGCGCATTGTAGGAGTTCGAATCGACCCCGGCAAACAAGAAAAATTGCAATCTTCAAATTAGTTTATCTAATGTTTTGATTGATGAAATTGGTTCGCATGAGTATGCATTCTTTGCAGTTTTAAATTGAGTTTTCGAATCAGATCTCCTGACCCGGGTAACATGGGAAAAGGCGCGTCATCCACGCTTTTCAAATTAAACGTGGTGGTGGGATGTTAAATTTTTAAATTGATTTAAATCAATGTTTTACGATTTGCCATGTTTTGTGATCCGGCTCGCGTCAATAATCGTGAAATAGATTAAAAATGCCTTTCAAAGCCATGTATTGCGGGTCCTTTTACATTGATTTCAATCAAATAAAGGTGATATAAAAACCCGGTCATCATGGGCGAGAATAAATTTAGGCTGATTGTTTTGGAATTGTTAAACATTAGCTTTGTTTGTGTTCTCGTATTGCCTTGTTGTTAATGCTCGTGGTTACTGAACGCGTTTTGTTGTGACACGTCCCAGCAAGGCTCATTCGATAACCTCCAACGGAAGCTTTGTCCTTAAAACTTAAAATAGCCGTGCCAATAATCGGTGAGGAAACATCATGATTGCTGAGCATGTGGTAGACCTATCGCGGTTCCAGTTCGCTGCGACGGCCCTTTATCACTTTTTGTTTGTACCCCTGACGCTGGGAATGGCCTTTCTCCTGGCGATCATGGAATCCGTCTATGTGATGACCAACAACACCATCTACCGGGACATGACCAAATTCTGGGGTAAGTTGTTTGGTATCAACTTTGCCTTGGGGGTCACCACAGGCCTGGCCATGGAGTTCCAGTTCGGGACGAACTGGGCTTACTACTCCCATTATGTCGGCGATATCTTCGGGGCCCCGCTGGCCATCGAGGGGCTGATGGCCTTCTTCCTGGAGTCCACCTTCGTCGGTATGTTCTTCTTTGGTTGGGATCGTCTGAGCAAGCATCAGCATCTGGCTGCCACCTGGTTGATGGCGCTGGGTACCAACCTCTCCGCCCTCTGGATCCTGGTCGCCAACGGCTGGATGCAGAACCCGGTCGGTGCCGAGTTCAACTTCGAATCCATGCGGATGGAGATGATGAGCTTCGCTGACGTGGTGCTCAACCCGGTTGCTCAGGTCAAGTTCGTCCACACTGTGGCGGCTGGTTATACCTGTGGCGCCATGTTTGTGCTGGGTATCTCCTCCTACTACCTGCTGAAGAATCGTGATGTGGCGTTTGCCCGTCGCTCCTTTGCCATTGCCGCTGCGTTCGGTATGGCTTCCATCGTGTCCGTGCTGATCCTCGGTGACGAATCCGGTTACGAGACCGGTGAAGTGCAGAAGGTGAAACTGGCCGCTATCGAAGCCGAGTGGGAAACTGAGCCTGCTCCGGCCGCCTTTACCCTGTTCGGTATTCCGAATCAGGAAGAGATGCGCACCGACTACGCCATCAAGATCCCCTATGCACTGGGCATTATCGCGACCCGTTCTCTGGACGGTCAGGTAACCGGTCTGAAGGATCTGAAGAGCGAGCACGAACTGCGCGTCCGCAACGGTATGACCGCTTACGACCTGCTGACCAAGCTGCAATCCGGTGACAAGTCTGACGAGACCCGCGCTCGCTTCGACGAAGTGAAGCAGGATCTGGGCTACGGTCTGCTGCTCAAGCGTTACACCAGCAATGTGACCGACGCTACCGACGAGCAGATCAAGGCCGCTGTGGATGACTCCATCCCGCAGGTACTGCCGCTGTTCTTCGCCTTCCGCATCATGGTTGCCGTCGGCATGCTGATGCTGGTGCTGATTGGTATGGCCTTCTATGACAGTGCCCGTCACCAGATCGGCAAGCGCAAGTGGCTGCTCAAGGGTCTGCTGTGGGGTATCCCGCTGCCGTGGATCGCTATTGAAGCTGGCTGGTTTGTTGCTGAATATGGTCGCCAACCGTGGACCATTGCAGAGGTGTTGCCGACTTCCCTCTCTGCATCCAACCTGCCTGCAGCCGAGATCTGGTTCTCTCTGATCGGTATCTGCCTGTTCTATACCGTACTTCTGGTTATCGAGATGTACCTGATGTTCAAGTATGCCCGTCTTGGCCCCAGCAGCCTGAAGACTGGCAAGTATCACTTTGAACAGATCAAGGCATAAGGAGAGCGACCATGTTTGATTACGAAACTCTGCGTGTCATCTGGTGGGCTCTGGTCGGCGTACTGCTGATCGGTTTTGCCATCACTGACGGCTTCGACATGGGGGTTGGCGCACTGCTCCCGTTCGTTGGTAAGAAAGATGTCGAGCGCCGCGTGATGCTCAACACCATGGGACCGCACTGGGAAGGTAACCAGGTTTGGCTGGTCACTGCCGGTGGCGCCTTGTTCGCCGCTTGGCCGATGGTGTATGCCGCGACCTTCTCCGGCTTCTACATCGCCATGATCCTGACGCTGATGGCGCTGTTCCTGCGTCCGGTCGGTTTCAAGTACCGCTCCCTGCGTGCTGATGCAAAATGGCGCAGCAACTGGGATTGGGCCTTGTTCGCCGGTAGCGCCGTACCGCCCATCGTCTTTGGCGTGGCCTTTGGCAACCTGCTGCAAGGCGTTCCGTTCGAGTTTAACCAGTTCATGATGTTGACCTATCACGGCAACTTCTTTGGTCTGCTTAACCCGTTCGGCATTCTGGCTGGTCTGGTGAGCCTGTTCATGCTGCTCACCCAGGGCGCAACCTGGTTGATGATGAAGACCGACGGTGAAGTGCTGGCGCGTTCCCGCACTGCCGCCATGATCTGCTCACTGGTGACCCTGGTGCTGTTTGCTGCCGCGGGTTGGTGGGTAAGCGGTATGGAAGGTTATGTCATCGTCAAGGCTGCCGCGACTGACGCAGTATCCAACCCGATGAACAAGGAAGTTGTCCTGCAGGCTGGTGCCTGGATGAACAACTACACCCTCTATCCGTGGATGGTGGCTGCCCCTGTACTGGGTCTGGCCATGAGCCTGCTGACTGCGCTGTTTGCCCGCATGAACATCGGCTGGCTGGCGTTTACCAGCTCCTCGCTGGCGATTGCCGGGGTCATCCTCACTGCCGGTTTCTCCATGTTCCCGTTCGTGATGCCCTCAAGCCTTGAGCCGTCACTGAGCCTGACCATGTGGGATGCTACCGCCTCTTTCAACACCTTGCAGGTGATGACTGTGGCTGCAGCGATCTTCGTACCGATTGTGCTGGGTTACACCATCTGGACTTACATCAAGATGTTTGGCCGGGTAACCAACAAGCACATCGAAGATAACCAACAATCTCTCTATTAAGAGGTGCGCTGACAATGTGGTATTTCACCTGGATCCTGGGACTGTTGCTGGCCTGTGCATTTGGCATCATCAATGCGCTGTGGCTGGAACACACCGAGAACATGGATCGTCAGATCGATGAAAACAAGTGATCGACTCGCCAGGCTGGCCGCTCCACTGGAGCGGCAGCCGTGGCAGGGGTTGATGTTACTCGCGGCGGCCTTGTTGGCCGTCGCTATTTTACAGGCCCCCAATCTGATCGCGGCCAACACCAGCGAGCATGGTCTCTGGCTTGCTCCCTGGCTGATGTGGGCCGTCTGTTGTGGTGTACTTAACGGCCTTGGCTTTCATCTGAAAAGCCTGCCCGGACGAGTACTGTTCAACCCCTGGCTCGCCTGGCCCAGTTTGTTGTATGGCCTCTGGCTGACACATTCATATTTCCTTTCATAAAAAACGGGGGGAGGCAGGATTTCCCTGTCTCCCCCTGCTTCTTTCCTATTCAGCCCTGCGCTATGATAGCCCCCCATCTGACTGTCGAATGGATCACAGATTGTTATGGGGGAAGTCTTTGAGTTTCCGGTGCGTGTCTACTACGAGGACACCGACGCCGGGGGCATCGTCTACAACGCCAATTATCTCAAGTTTATGGAACGTGCTCGCACCGAGTTTCTTCGTGCCAAAGGGGTCGAACAGGACGTCTTGCTGCAGGAGGGATATGCCTTCGTGGTGAGCCGAACTGAGATCGATTTCCGCTCGGCGGCCCGTTTTAATGAACTATTGAATGTATTAACGCAAGTGATTGAAGTGAAACGCGCATCCCTGCGCTTTTCGCAGCAGATCCTGGCGGCTGATGGACGACTGATCACCCAGGCCATGGTACAGATAGCCTGTGTCAGTCATCCGCAAATGAAACCTGTCGCTATACCTGAAAAAATCAAGGGAGTGCTGTTAAGTGCACGCTGAAATTTCGTTTATTGGCCTGTTTTGGCAAGCCAGCCTGTTGGTAAAACTGGTCATGATGACCCTGATGAGCATGTCTATTGTCTCGTGGGCGCTGATTATCCAGCGTTCAAAGGCGATCAAGGCGGCCAATCTCGCATCGGAACAGTTTGAAGATCGCTTCTGGTCAGGGGTCGATCTCAATCGCCTCTATCAGGAGTCCTCTTCTCGCCGCGATGATATCGAAGGCATGGAAGATATCTTCTACTCCGGCTTCAAGGAGTATGCCCGCTTGCTCAAGGCCGGTGCCCGTGGTCAGGATGCGGTGATGGATGGTACCTACCGCGCCATGCGTGTTTCCCTCTCCCGCGCGGTGGATGAGCTGGAATCCAACCTGCCGGTGCTGGCGACCATCGGCTCCATCAGCCCCTATATCGGTCTGTTTGGTACCGTATGGGGGATCATGAACGCCTTTATCGCCCTGGGTCAGGTGCAGCAGGCCACCCTGCAGATGGTGGCACCGGGTATCGCGGAAGCGCTGATCGCGACCGCCATGGGGCTGTTTGCCGCTATCCCGGCGGTTATCTTCTACAACCGCTTCTCCAACAAGGTCGAGCGGCTGGAGAACGCCTACGCCAACTTCATGGACGAGTTCACCACCATTCTGAACCGTCAAATTGCACAGCAGCAGGGTGATCAGTAATGCAAACCTATCAGCGGATCCGGCGCAAGAAGGTGGCCGAGATCAACGTGGTTCCCTATATCGACGTCATGCTGGTGCTGCTTATCATCTTTATGGCGGTCACGCCGGTGATCACGCAAGGGGTCAAGGTGGATCTGCCACAGGCTGAGTCCGAGCAGTTGCCGGAAGATGCCAAGCCGCCCTTCATCGTCAGCGTCAATACCGAAGGCGAGTATGTCATCAAGGCGGGCGAAGCCGATGACGAGCCGGTGCCAAGCGGCACGCCAGAGGCGATGCAGCAATACATCACCGAAAAAGCCATGGGCTATCTGGCGATCAACCAGAATGCCCCCGTGGTGGTCGCGGGTGACAAGGCCGTGCGCTACGAAGAGGTGATCCTGTTGATGGTGGCCCTCAAGAAAGCGGGTGTGCCTCAGGTTGGCCTGATGACAGATCCGGTGAACTAACGGAGATGGATGTGAAGCGTGGTATTTCCGGTTATCTCATCGCGTCGTTTCTGCTGCACCTGATCATCGGCATCATCCTGTTTGTCGGGCTCGATTTCAGCAAACCGAAACGACCCGAATCGAAGGGGCAGATCGTCAATGCCGTCATGCTCGATGAGAACTTCCTCAACGAACAGGCCAAGCAGATCCAGCAGCAGAAATCTCAGCCCAAGCCTCAAAAGGTAGAGAAAGAGAAGGATAAGGAAGACACGGATCTCGCCAAGCGCGAGCTGGCTCAGAAACAGGAGCAGCTTCGCATCGCCGAGACCAAGCGCAAGCAGGCCGAAGAGGCGACTCGCAAGGCCGAGGCCGAGAAGCAGAAGAAGGTTGCCGAGCAGAAGCAGGCGGAAGAGAAGGCCCAAAAAGCCGAGGAAGCCCGCAAGCTGGAAGAGCAGAAGACCAAGAAGGCCGAAGCCGAGCGTAAAGCGGCGGAAGCCGAGAGCAAGGCGTTGGCGCTGAAGAAGAAAAAGGAACAAGAGAAGAAAGAGGCCGAAGAGAAAGCCAAGGCGGCAGAAGCCAAGGCCAAGAAAGCGGAAGCTGACAAGAAGGCCAAAGCCGAAGCCGAGAAGAAAGCCAAGGCAGAAGCAGAGAAAAAAGCCAAAGCCGAGGCCGAGAAGAAGGCCAAGGAAGAGGCTGAGAAAAAGGCAAAAGCTGACGCAGAGAAGAAAGCCAAGGCAGAGGCCGACAAGCAGGCCAAGATCGCGGCTGAGCGCAAGCGTAAAGCAGCAGAGCAGGCCAAGCTGCAAAAAGAGATGGAAGAGATGATGCAGCAGCAGCTGTCGGCTGAGGCCAATGCCCGCAGTCAGGCGGCATCGGCGGCAGCCCAGGGCGAAGTCGACAAATATGCGGCGCTCATCAAGGCCACTGTTGAGCGGTATATGATTTTGGATCCCACCATGCGGGGCAAAACATGTACTATCGGCGTACGTCTTGCGAGCAGTGGCTTTGTCATATCGGTAGATAACGGCCAGGGTGACCCGGCGGTCTGTCGTTCCGGTAAGGCGGCTGTTCTGAAAGCCAATCAACTGCCTGTGCCCAAGGACCCTGCGGCATTCGAGATGTTGAAGGAATTTAACCTGAAGTTAGAACCGAGTATCTAAGCGTGATAAAACGAGGTTGCTAGCCTCCGGTTGGTAACCTCTCGCCGAGATAAGGAATTTAACCTCTCATCTATATTGGAACCGAGTATTTAAGCCATGATCAGAAAAGTATTTTTTGCTTTGGTTGGCTGTTTGTTGCTGGGCCAGAGTGCTCAGGCGGCCCTGGACATCGTCATCACCGGCGGTATTGATAGCGCACGCCCCATCGCCGTTGCCCCCTTCAAGTGGGAAGGTAACGGGCAGTTGCCGCAGGACATCGCGGAAGTGGTCTCCAACGACCTGATGCGCAGTGGCAAGTTCAAGCCGCTGGCCCGTGGCCAGATGCCGCAGACCCCGAGCAGCAGCAGCGAGATCAACTTCGCTCCCTGGGCCTCCCAAGGGGTTGAAGCCGTGGTGGTGGGTTCCATTTCGGCAGTCGGTGATGGCACTTACAAGATCAACTTCGAGCTGGTCGATGTGCTGAAAGGCCAGCTGGCCAAGGCACAAGGTGGCGAGAGCAACGGTTACATCCTGGATAGCCGCATGGCGACCATCCCGGGTGCCCAGATGCGCCAGTTTGCCCACCGTATCTCCGACATCGTCTATGAGCGTCTGACTGGCGAGCGCGGTGCCTTCCTGACCCGCCTGGCATACGTCTCCGTCCAGCAGGGAACCCAGTTCCCGTACCAGCTGCGGATCGCCGACTACGACGGTTACAACGAGAAGACCTTGCTGCGCTCCCGTGAGCCGCTGATGTCCCCAGCCTGGTCGCCGGATGGCAGCAAGCTGGCCTACGTGAGTTTCGAGAACCAGAAATCCGAAATCTACGTGCAGGATATCTACACCCAGCAACGCAGCCTGATCACCAGTTTCCGCGGTATCAACGGGGCGCCGGAGTGGTCTCCGGATGGTCGTCGTCTGGCTATCGTTCTCTCCAAAGATGGTTCACCGAACCTCTATGTGGTTGATGTCGCTAGCAAGCAGCTGACCCGCGTCACAACCAGCCGTGTGATCGACACCGAACCCTCCTGGATGCCGGATGGGCAAAATTTGTTGTTCACCTCTGAACGTGGTGGCAAACCCCAGATTTATAGCGTAAATTTGGCGACTGGTATGACTCGCCGGATGACTTGGGAAGGTGAATCCAACCAGGGTGCATCCATCACTCCTGATGGCAAAATCATGGTGATGGTGACCCGTGTTCAGGGACAGTATCGTATTGCCCGTCAGGACATGGAAAACAATGCCCTGTTGGTCCTTACCCAGAGTGCTCTGGATGAGTCGCCAAGTGTGGCTCCCAATGGCAGCATGATCATTTATGCCACCATCTATCAGGGTCGTAAGAGTCTCGCATTGGTGTCGACTGATGGTCGCTTCAAGGCTGTGCTTCCGACCAGTAGCGGTGAAATTCGTGCACCAGCTTGGTCGCCCTTCTTGAATTGATAAAAATTCGATTGTTTTTTGTTTTGTTATAAAGGTTTAAGGAAATAGCATGCAACTCAATAAACTGCTCAAGGGTTTGGCCATCGCACTGCCACTGTTCACCCTGGCCGCTTGTAGCTCTTCTTCTGATTCCGACGCCGCTGGCGCTGAATCAGGTATGACCGACGGCATGGGCGGTGTACAAACCGGCGGCGCCAACGGCATGTTGTCCCCGGAAGAGCAGATGCGTCAGAAGTTCGAAGCACTGCAGCGTGACAACGTGATCTACTTCCCGTTCGACGGTTACGATATCCAGGGTCAGTACGCTGATCTGCTGGATGCCCACGCCAGCTACCTGCGCGAGCGCCCGAGCGTGAAAGTCCTGATCGAAGGTCACGCCGATGAGCGCGGTACTCCGGAGTACAACATCGCCCTGGGCGAGCGTCGTGCCAAGGCTGTTGCCAAGTATCTGCAAACCCTGGGTGTGCAGGCCGAGCAGCTCTCTATCGTCAGCTATGGCGAAGAGAAGCCGCTGGACATGTCCCACACCGAGGATGCCTTTGCCAAAAACCGCCGCGCGGTTCTGGTTTACTAAGGTTTAAACCGAACGAAGTTCGTTTATATGCAAGCGGCCATTTCGATGGCCGTTTTATTTGCACTAAACGCCAAGGTTTGATCCGAATGAAATCTGTCTATGCGAGCGACGATGGCGCTGGCCGTTTTATCTGTACTAAACGCTAAGGTTTGATCCGAATGAAATCTGTGTACAAGCAAGCTGGTGTTGCGCTGGCCGTATTGGTTGCTCTGAATGCGCAAGCTGCGGCACCGGTCAGCGATCTGGGCGGTGACTCAAGTGGTGGGGTTGTCCTTAGCGGCAACAACGGCGCCATCGTGCCCACCGGTAGCCTGGAAGATCGGGTTGCCCTGCTGGAGCGCACCCTCAATGCCCGTCTGAGACTGCAAGCTGAATTGCAGCAGCAGGTCGACTCCCTGCAAGGGGAGGTTTCCGAGCTGCGTGGTCAGCTGGAGCAGCAGACCTACCAGATGGAACAGTCGCAAGAGCGCCAGCGTCAGCTCTATCAGGAGCTCGACAAGGTTGCCAGCAGCCAGCAAGCTGCGCCGGCCGCCCCGGCCCCTGCTGCTGCCGCTACACCGGCTGCTGCCGCCAATTACTCAACCAATCAGGATGAGAATCAGGCCTACGACGCAGCGGTCAACATGGTGCTCAAAGAGAAGAACTACGACAAAGCCATTCCGGCTTTCCAGGGCTTCATCAAGCAGTACCCCAATTCGGGCTATGTTCCCAATGCACACTACTGGCTCGGCCAGTTGCTGTTTAACAAGGGTGACAGAGCCGGTGCCTCGGCCCAGTTTTCGACCGTGGCCAACAAATACAGCAAATCCCCCAAGCGAGCCGATGCGCTGCTGAAGCTGGGTATGCTGGCGCAGCTGGATGGCAAGAAGGCGGAAGCCAAATCCTTCTATGAGCAGGTGATCAAGGGTTATCCCAACACTTCGCCGGCCCAGTTGGCCAAACAGAGTCTGGCCAAGCTGTAACATTGCTGTATGTCACTGTTTTCGTAACGCTACTGTAAAAACAGCCTGCATTTGTACGCACAGTGAGCAAACGGATTTAAATTACGAATTTTCTGTTGCACCGGAAATTTAAATCCGTAATATAGGCCGCCGTCAGAGCCGAAGCAGTAATGCAGTCGGAACTGGTCGTGGTGAGGGTCGTTAGCTCAGTCGGTAGAGCAGTTGACTTTTAATCAATTGGTCGCTGGTTCGAATCCAGCACGACCCACCATCATTTCAGAATCCCAGGTCGTTTAGCTCAGCTGGGAGAGCACCTCCCTTACAAGGAGGGGGTCACTGGTTCGATCCCAGTAACGACCACCAGTTTGTAAAAAAATGATTTAGATGGGTCGTTAGCTCAGTCGGTAGAGCAGTTGACTTTTAATCAATTGGTCGCTGGTTCGAATCCAGCACGACCCACC
>NZ_JBSTYP010000035.1:0-50429 GCF_054052405.1 Aeromonas aquatilis
CTGGAGCGTTACGGGAGGGGCGTGAATATCAAAGCATGTTTGCATGAGGCGCTGGGGCACCCCATGCAACACGTAATTGGGACATAGCCATAATGAAGATGGGGTTGAGTTTAACTAATTGATCTTGTTTATTTATATTTTTTCATAACCGGCGAGCACGGGTTTTATTTTTTTTAACTGGGTCACCCACGTCGGCTGGACTATAGTTGTTGCCATCAGGATGACCCCACTTTTCTTGAACCACCATTTCTTGAAGGCGTATCAGGATGCACAAAAAATCTGCTCTGTTGACTGTTATCACTCTGGCCATCGCTGCTTATGCTGGCAGCGCGGCGGCAGCGGTACCGGTACCGAACTTTACCGCTGACTGCCCGATGAACATCAAGGTCAAGTCGCAGGATGGCAATGTCTATATCAACGGCAAAAAGGCCTCGCTGAAGACCAATGCACCCAATGCCTACTCTGCCCAGAGCGGCAAGATAATGATCGGTATCAGCGCTGATTCCGCCACCAGCGAGCCGAGCATTGATTACGCCATCAAGCACGACAACCGTGCCAACGGCATCTGCACCGTGCAATCCTGGTCGGCAGGCAAAGCCACCACACAGCCGATGGCCAAGGGGGATTCCCCCTATCAGGGCAAGTGGGTCGCCACAAACAGCGGGACTGGCCAGACCGTGGCCGTCATCCGGGTGGATGGCAAGGAGCAGGTGTGGGTCAACGACGTCAAGGTCAAGGCCAAGCGTGCCGATGGGGCGCTGCAGATCCGGCAGGGGATGATCCTCTATACCCTGCAGGGCGATCCGCGGGTGCGCGGTGAAAGCGAGTGGCAGGACAGTGACGCAGGCTCGACCGGTCCTATCTCCTTCTAATAAATCCGTTTCCAAATTGCTAAAAACGCGCCGCCGGCCAGGGCCTGCGTCGCTTTTTTACTGGTCTGCTGAAGGGGGGCGCTATGAGCGGTTACACCCCGGCCAGGGTATTGGCTTCGCCGTACCAGTCCAGCTTGTCGGCCAGAGTGACCACCGAGCCGATAATGATGAGGCTCGGGCTCTCCACCTGAGTGGCCAGCTGCGCTAGCTGCTGCAGCTCGCCGCGCACTACTCGCTGGCTGAGCCGGGTGCCCTGTTCCACCAACGCTACCGGGGTGTGGCCGGACAGGCCGTGAGTCTGCAGTTCGTCCTGAATGCGGGCGGCGTGGGCCAGCCCCATGTAGAAGACCAGAGTCTGGCGGGGGGCGGCCAGCGCCGACCACTCTTGCGCGATATTGCCCTCCTTGTCGTGGCCGGTGATGAACTGCACCCGCTGGGCGTGATCGCGGTGGGTGAGGGGAATGCCGCTATAGGCGGCGCAGCCCGATGCGGCCGTGATGCCCGGTACCACCGAGAAGGGGATCCCCGCCTCGGCCAGGGTCTCCAGCTCCTCGCCGCCCCGGCCAAAGATAAAGGGATCGCCCCCCTTGAGCCTGACCACCTGTTTGCCCAGCCGTGCCTGATCCAGCAACAGCTGGTTGATCGCCTGCTGGGGCACGCAGTGGCGACCCGCCTCCTTGCCAACAAAGATCCGCTCGGCATCCCGGCGAACAAGCGCCAACACCTCCTGCGAGACCAGTCGGTCATAGACCACCACATCCGCCTGCTGCAACTGCTGCAGACCGCTTAGGGTAAGCAGTCCCGCATCGCCGGGGCCGGCGCCCACCAGGGTGACGCTTCCCTTGCTCTGCGGTTGCACCTCGAGTAGCTCGGCGACACTCTGTTCGGCAGCTTGCTGCTGGCCGCGGGCCAGTTGGCGGGCGAGGCGATCGTGGCTAAAGAGCCGCTCCCAGAAACGGCGGCGGGCCAGCTTGTCCGGAATGAGTTTGACCCGCTCGCGCAACTTGCCCGCCAGCGCCACGAGCTGGCCGAGGTGTTGCGGCAGCATGGCTTCGAGTTTTTCCCGCAGCTGGCGGCTCAGTACCGGCGCCGCGCCTGCGCTGGAGATCGCCACCATCAGCGGCGAGCGGTCGATGATGGCGGGCATGATGGCGCTGCAGTGGGCCGGAGAGTCCACCACATTGCAGAAGATCTGGCGCAGGTTCGCCTCATGAAAGACCTGCTGGTTGACTTCTGGCTGGTTGGTGGCGGCGATCACCAGCCACTTGCCATCGAGCAGTTCGGGATGAAAGCCGGCGGCGCAGATGGTCAGGCGACCCTGCTCGGCCCAGCTCATCAGCTGGGGTTCCAGATGCGGGGCATTGATGGTGATCTTCGCCTTGGCATCGAGCAGCAGGCGCGCCTTGCGCACCGCCACCTCACCGCCGCCGACGATCAGGACCGGCTTGTTTTGCAGCTGACAGAAGAGAGGGAGAAAGTCCATAACAGGCTCCGGATGCTGGCCCGCTCGCAATGCCGCGCCGGGCGAGATAGCAGGGCGCGCCGTGACGCACCCCGGATGGTCGGGGGAAAGATCCCCCGACGGGAATAAAAAAGGGGAAGGGTGATCTACGCCCGGGCCAACGACAGATCCCCACCGGTGTCGGCCACTTGATCACGCTTCCCCAAACGAGGTTTTTCCTATTGCACCGCTTTGACGTGCATGTTGGCGACGTATTGATCTTCGGCCCAGAAGATGCGGTCAGCGACCATGGCTTCCGGGTTGAGGGTGACGCCGCGCAGCACCCGCTCATTGAACTTGTGATAACCGGCCCGGTCGATAAGGTGACCCATGTGCAGGTAGATGGGTTTGCCATCCAGCATCTCGGCCTCGAACTCGAACAGGTTCTTGATCACCGCATGCAGCACATCCTCGGTCACCCAGTTGAGGAACAGCTTGCCGGTACGGGGGGTCTTCTTGCTGGTGCGTCCCCCCAGCTTGACCATGTAGAGCTGCTTGGGATCCCGCTGCCAGGCCAGGGTCGGGCAGGCCAGCACGCACTCGCCACAGCCGATGCACTTGCTCTCCTCCTTGACCGCCTTGCCATGTTTGATGGCGAGGCAATCCACAGCGTGGTGGCTGCACGCCTTGACGCAGGCGCCGCAGCCGATGCAGCGCTCGGCATTGAAGTGGATCTTGGCGATGCCGAGGATACCGAAGTCGGCCATGTTGGCCTTGGCGCAGTCGTTGGGGCAGCCGGCGATCACCATTTTGAGGTGATAGGGGTTGGGGTAGAGGTGCTTCTCCATCCGCTGGGCCAGCCCGGTGCAGTCGATATTGCCCTTCTGGCAGATGGTGTTGCCCTGACAGGCGACGATGTTGCGCCCGCCGATGGTCTGGTAACCGGCTGTGGTGTCCTCTACCTCGATGCCGCAGGTCTCCACCTCGATCTCCTTGATAAAAGGCTCGAGGGCGGCGTTGACCTTGTCCATGTCCTGATACTTGATGCCGGGCATCGCCAGCTTCTGGCGGGTGGTGAGGTGGATCAGGCCGTTGCCATACTGTTCGGCGATCTGCTGGGCTACCGCCAGCAGGTGGGCGGGCATGATCCCGCCCGGAATGCGTACGCTGATCATCGCTTCGCCACGCACCTTGGAGAGGCGGTATTCGTTCTTGGCGCGGGCCTTGATGATGTCGATATCGAGACTCATTGTGTTCTCCCTCAGTCGATCAGATGCTGGGCCTGGTCAAAACGAAAGACCGGTCCATCCACGCAGATATAGGTGTCGCCCATTCGGCAGTGGCCGCATTTGCCCACGGCGCAGGCCATGCGGCGTTCGTAGTCGACCCAGATGCGATCCTTGGGGATGCCCCGCTCGAGGAAGGCGAGCACCACGAAGCGGATCATGATGGGGGGGCCGACCACGATCACCTGGATATCCTCCTTGTCAGCGAGATCCAGCTGGTCGATGTAGTCGGTGACCCGGCCGATGCGAAACTGCTCGCTCTCCTTGCCCTCGTCCAGGGTGACGATGAGGTTCTGCTGCTCGGCCCAGAGCTGCATCTCGTGGCGATAGAGCACCGCCTGCTCGTTCTTGAAGCCGAGGATCATGTCGAGGGATTTCACCTCTTCCGGATGTTTGCTGAAGCGGCGCAGCAGCCCCTTGACCGGGGCGACGCCGGTGCCGCCCGCCACCACGATGAGGTGCTGGTTGCGGTAGGTCTCCAGCGGATAGCCGTTGCCGTGGACGCCGCGCATCCACACCTTGTCGCCCACATCGAGGGCAAACAGCGCATCGGTCACCTTGCCGACCTTGCGGATCAACAGATCCACATAACCATCGCCATAGTCGGAGACCGAGATGGGCGCTTCGCCAACGGTGGGCAGGGAGATCTCCACAAACTGGCCGTAGTGGACATCAAAGTCACGGGAGACCCGAAAGTTCCACTCCAGCTCGGTGTGGCGCTCGATGGCCAGAATGGTGTAGGCCTTGGGCAGCAGGCGGTTTTCGACCACGTCCTGCTGCGGTTCTGCTGTTGCGGTTTGCTGGCACTGGCACATATCAGTTCGCCCCCTGCGCGTTGTCGGCTGCGATGGTCTGTTTGACCACATCGGTCATCTTGTTGATGATGTTGCTAAAGGAGATGTAGTGAGGGCAGCGATCGTCGCAGCGGCCACAGCCGACGCACATGTGCTCCTCCCCCTGACGGGCCTTGTAGTCGTTGACCTTGTGCAGGGCGCGATAACGCAGGCGCTCGCCATGCTTGGCGCGAAAACCGTGGCCACCGGCCATGTCGCTGAAGCCATCCACCATGCAGCTGGCCCACTGGCGACGGCGCTCGCCCTGCTTGGGGTTCTCCGCATAGGTGAGGTCGTGCACGCTGTAGCAGCTGCAGGTCGGGCAGGAGGTGGTGCAGCGGCCGCAGCCGATGCAGCGGCTGTCGTACTCGGCCCAGACCGGATGGGCGGTGAGGATCTGGCGGATCTGTTGGGGGTCGTCACAGACGCTGTCCGGAGTGCGTACCTTGACCGGGTTGCTCTGGACAAATTCCGGGGTGAAGTCGTCGGATTCACCCAGCTCGGCAAAGTAGCCGAGCAGCTCGGGATCCTTCACCTCGATACGGGCACCCTCATCGCTCAGACGAATGGCGGCGGCGTAGTCCCGGGTCTCGTTGCTGCCCATGGAGACGCAGAAGCAGTTCTCGAAGCTCTCGCGGCATTCCAGCAACACCAGCTTGAGCTTGCTGCGCAGCCGGGCGTAGTAGACGTCGCTGTTCTGGCCGTTTTTGAGATAGACCTGATCCAGCCTGCGCAGGGCGTGGATATCACAGCTGCGCAAGAACAGCAGGGTGGGTTTGGCCTCCACCTTTGATTCACGCAGCTCCAGATTGTCAAAGTGGAACAGGGTCTGGGTGATGGGGAGCACCACCTCTTTCGGGGAGAAGTGGGACTTCTCCTGCCACACCAGATCGGCCGGATGGCGGATGCTGTGGTAGGTGACGTTGTCGGTGTCGGAGAAGCGGCCGCCCCGATATTCGGCCGCGGGCGCCATGATCCGGTAATCGGGCAGCAGCCGCTCGAACAGCTGCGCCAGCGCGGGATGGGTGAGAAGAAACGACATAAATAAACACCTTGTATGAGGGTGAGATGCCCTGGCATAGGGATGAGGCGCAAGCCGCTCAGAGTGTCTGGCACCGATTCTGGCCGCGCTTGCCTCGCCACGGTCTGTTTTTATGACTCATGTTGCTCAACTGACCCGATTGTTATTGTGTTGGCGGCGCGAGCGTCGCGGCAGGTTGGGTCATGCCTGTAAAACCCTTATCAATTGAGCAGGGCGGCCTGATAGCCTGCGCACTTGCCCATCACGTATCCCATCTCCAGCTTGTTGATATCGCGGGTGAAACGGGAAACGGGGAAATAGTTGGCCGGGGCGATCACCTCGATCTGGCAGTCCTCCGGCGGATTGGCGATAAAATCGAGCGCCTCGTTGTAGCTGCGATCCCGCTGCTCCAGCGCCTGTGCCAGCGCGGGGCGGGTCTTGAGCAGAGTGCGGATCATCCAGGGGAAAGGCATCGGCTTGAGCCGATAGCCAAGGGGCTCGGAGAGAATCACCGTCAGGTGACGGGCGCCGCGGCGGTAGGCCTCGATCACCGGGATGGAGTCGGCCACCCCGCCATCTGTCATCGGCACCCCGTGCACCTCCGGGTATTCGTGGGAGGCGAGGGGAATGGCGCAGCTGGCCGGCAGCACCTCATCCATGTTCTCCGGTTTGACCCGGATGTACTCCGCCTTGCCGGTCAGGGCATTGGTCACCACCGCATAGAAGGGGATGCCGGTCTCCCGGTAGGCATGAATGTCGAGGGGATACTTGCGACAGCTGGTGTTCCACAGCCAGTGGATATCCACCAGATTGCCTCCTTTGGCAAAGCGCAGGGGATCCATAAATTGCTGGCTGCACGCCAGTTTGGTCAGGATCTCGTGGCTGCGGCCATGCTGGCTGGCGAGATAAGCCAGCAAGTTGGTGGCCCCCGCCGAGACGCCGATGGCGAAGTCAAAGGGGCGATAGTCATGCTCGATAAACGCATCCAGCACGCCACTGGCAAATATGCCGCGCATGGCGCCGCCTTCTACAACCAATGCGCTGGGGGATGCGGTTTTGTTCATGACAGGCACCTCATTGATAAGTCAGAGAAAAAGTGGGAAAGAGAACGTCCGGGCTGTCAGGCCGACCGTTCTGACAACCAACCGGGGTTGGCCATCGCAATGAGGTCATTCTAGGAAGGGGATGATGTTTAGAATATCTGTTAATAATGAATCAAGTGTTTTGTATTTCTAAACGATGGTAATAAACCCGTTGTGATAAAAGGGGTTGTGTAGGAGTCTCAACGACTCTGTGATGGCTGGATATTGGCAAGGATGAGTGTGTCATGACGTTATTGGTTCCCCCGCTGCTTAAACGTGGTGATACCATCGCTTTTTTCTCTCCCTCCAGCGCGGCGACCGCCTGGGCCCCCAACCGTGTTGCCCGCGCCAGAGCCTTTCTTGAGGGGCAGGGCTTTAGGCTCAAGGCGGGCAGCCTCACCGGCCAGCAGGATCACTGGCGATCCGGCTCCATCGCCGCGCGGGCCGAGGAGCTCAACGCCCTTATTCGCGACCCCGAAGTGCGCTGCATCATGTCGGTGATTGGCGGCAACAACTCCAATTCCCTGCTGCCCTACCTCGATTTTGAGGCGCTCAAGCGCGATCCCAAGATCATCGTCGGCTACTCAGACGTGACGGCGCTGCTGCTCGGCATCCATGCCCAAACTGGCCTGGTTACCTTTTATGGCCCGGCGCTGGTGGCCTCCTTTGGCGAGTTGCCGCCGCTGGTGGACGAGACGCTGGCCAGCTTTTTACAGATTGTGCTGGCCGACGAGGCTGGCGTCCTCCGCACGTTGCCCACCCCCGTGCACTGGAGCGATGAACGGCTCGATTGGGAGAATCAGACCCGGGCCAAGCAGTGCCAGCCCAATCGGCTGATCTCGGTGGGCTCTGGCCGGGTGCAGGGGCGACTGATCGGCGGCAACCTCAACACCATGGCGGGGATCTGGGGCTCCCCCTATATGCCGGCCATCGAGCACGGCGACATTCTGCTGCTGGAGGACAGCCTGAAATCTGCCGAGACGGTGGAGCGATCCTTTGCCCACCTCAAGTTGTGCGGGGTGTTTGAGCGGATTGGCGCGCTTATCCTCGGCAAGCACGAGTTGTTCAACGATCAGGGTAGCGGCAAGCGCCCCCTCGATATCCTGCTGGAGATGGTGGGGGTGCCAACTTTTCCCATTCTGGCGGAGTTTGACTGCGCCCATACCCACCCCATGCTGACGTTGCCGCTGGGCATCGAGGCGGAGCTCGATCTCGACCGCCAGCAGCTCACCTTGCTGGAGCCCTGGTGGCGAGCAGAATGAGGGCGAAATGCATGTCCAGCAACAAGGCCGCGGATGCGGCCTTGTCTGTTTTTGTGGGGAGGGATCAGGGCAGGGCATCGGGTCGGAAGCTGGCGCGGATCTGCGGCACCAGGCTTGATGGGTCGAATCCTTTCTCCTCGCCTAGCACCGGATGGAGCAGGGGCTTCTCTTCGATGGGGGTGATATCCCCCGCCAGCAGTTGGCGGGTGGCCTGACCCATCTGGTAGAGCTGGCGCACCGGCGCAAACTGGGTCGCCAGATTGAGGGGGTCATCGGCGCGGGTGAAGGCCATCATGGGGATCTGGTAGGTGGCATCGCGGGCCGGCTGGTCACCGTGAATGCCCTTGCCGGCGGACATCAAAAACGGCTGGTGATCGCCAAAGGCCACCACCAGATAGCGCTTGTCCGACTGGTCGAGGGTCTTGAGCAGCCGCTCCAGCGAGGCCATGGCATCCACCACCCCGGTGTAATAGGTGTTTAGCAGCTGGGTGTCACTCTCGCTCTGGTTCGGACAGGCGCCGCTGCGTTCCTGTCTCTGATAGCGGGGGCCATCGAAGGGGCCGTGCCCCTGCATGGTGACCGCATAGGCAAACAGTGGTTTGTCATCTTGTTCGCTGCGCTTGAGCAGGTGGTCGATGAGTGCATCATCGGAGATATAGAGCCCCTTGTGCTCGAGGGTGGTGAAGCGGGTGTCGAACCAGCGCTCCTCATAGCCAAGCGCCGGGATTGCCTTGGCGCGGCCCCAAAATTTTTCCACATAGGGGTGGGCGAACAGGGTTTGATAGCCGCTCTGTCTGGCGCTCTGGGCCAGCCCCGGCACCTGCTGCGAGAGGTAATAGTAGGGCACCACCCCCTGCTTGAGCAAGCCCACCGGCAGGCCGGTGTTCATCTCGAACTCCGCCAGTACCGTCATGCCGCCGGTGGTGGGGGCGTGGATGGTTTTTTGCCACTGCTGCACGCTGGCGGGCAGGGCGAGGGTGGGGGCCGGGGCGCAGATCCGCCCCTTCCAGTCGAGCCAGAGCGACTCATATTGCAGCACGATCACCAGATCCCAGCGTGGCGCTATGCCCTGGGGCGGATGGCTCAGTTGCGGGGTCAGCTCGTTGATTTGCAAGGGGTAGCGAAACACGCTGCCGCTTTGCAGCATCTCGTCCACCAGATTGAACAGATAGAGGCCGGGGCCGGAGCGGATGATGTCCCTGTGGTAGTTGATCGCGCGATCCACGTAGCGAATATTGGCCCCCAGCAGCTTGTTGCCGGTCTGGGTGGCAAAGACGCACAGCGCAAAGAAGGCGATGGTGGCAGCGGCAGTGCGCAGCACCCAGCGTGACAGGGCAAAGCGCCAGCAGAGAAACAGTGCCAGCAACACGGTGAAGATGGGCAGGATGGGGTGCTGGTCGAGCAGGATCCGCAGCAGCGCCAGCAGGTTGCCGAAATCGTCCCCGCCGAGCGGCACGCCGTAGATGGCGATCTTCATAAAGTTGGCGAGCAGACCTATGCCTGACAGCGCGGTAAAGACCAGCCCCATATATAGGTTGAAGCCCGCCAGCGCGCAGAGGCTCCAGCCCAGCACCATGCTGCCCCAGGCGAGATAGTAGTGCTCCGGGCGAAAGCCTGACCAGAGCAGAAATTCCCCCAGCTTGAACACCACGAAGCCGTGCAGCAGCACGAAGGTGAGGTTGCCAAGCAGCAGGCTGCCGATGATCCGCCAGCGCAGGCTGCGGCGCAGCTTTGGCAGCACCGTCTTGAGCACGGCGGCGCTCAGGGCCAGCACCAGCGTCAGGCTCACCACCAGATAGGTGAGGTTGAAGCCCTGCTCCGGCAGGGTTTGCAGGATCTGGCTGAAGTCGCCGCTCTCGGGGCGATCTTTGAGCAGCAGACCGATGCGCAACTGATAGCGGCTATCAAGGGCATCGTCCGGGGCGCGCAGGGTGCTATTGAGATCCAGCGAGCAGCGGTTATTGCGGCACACCTGACGCTTATCCACCGCTTGACTGAGCTGGTCAATCCGCTCCCCCTTGTCGTTGAGCAGCTCTACCCGTACCTTGTCCCCCGCTTGCAATGGCCCTCGCAACTGCCACTGGCTGCGTACCACCAGATAGAGGCCGCGGCTGTCACTTTTATAGAGCAGGGCGTGGCGGGTGAGGGTGGCCAGTGGATTGTCGGCGGGGCCCAGCACCAGCGGCTGGGCACGACCCAGCCAGCTGCCGGGATTGATCAGCGGCAACAACAGGGTCAGCAGCAGCAATCCGCCCAGCAGGGCAAGCAGCCCAGAGGGCAGACTCAGGACGCGGGGGCGGCCTGAGGAGGGGCGATTCATATAAGCTCATCCTTTGAGCGAGTGAGGGAGAGATCGTTCATCCGCATAGAGTTTGACCCGATGGTGCGGGCCTTGTTCCGGGTTGTCAATTTAATGACCACTTAATGAATATTTGGTTACAACTCAACCTTGCAAATTGTGATCCCGATCGAGGGGCTGTACGGAATATGTGATGAAAGCGTCATCATGGGGGTTTGCCACTGGCTTGGGAGGGATCTGCTGTTTAGTCTCTCGATAGCGACTGGAGGTACATGTATGAATCCCAAAGTGATGGCACGTCAGGCCAGATTGCTGCGCATGCTGGAGAGCAAGGAAGAGATCCGGGTCGGACGCGAGCGAGACTGCCCGCTGCCGCTGGCCCAACTGGTCAAGCTGAAGGATAGCCATCCGGCTGTGGTCAAGGTCTATCGCCACGGTCTCACCGCCGAGGTGTTTCACCTCAAGGTGGAGGGGCATCACTGGTGCCTCAAGCGGCGCCGTCAGGATTCGCTGGTGGCCAACCTCGATGGCAAGACAGCCTTTCTGACCGAGCTGGAGCGGCGGCGCGAAATCGAGGCGCTGCGCGAGCTGCACCCAACCGTCCTCTCCCACGTGGTCTGCACCAGCTTTGGCTCGGCGCGGGCCGGGGTGCTGGTCTCCCCCTGGTTGCGGGGCGTACCGGTCCATCAGCTCAACGAACGTAATCTGGCCCAGATGCTGGAGGTGCAAGGTGAGCTGGCCCGCTGGGGCTGGTTTGACTGGGACCCGAGCCCGGGCAACCTGCTCGATGACGGCGAGCAGATCTGCGTGTTCGACTTTGGCTATATGTGGACCTTCGATCCCCGCTTTGAATACAACTCCAATGGTCTGGTCGACCCGCAGTTCCATGTGCCGGAGCGGTTGGAGACCCGTACCCTCTCCGGACTCTGGCTCGATGCGGCCGATCCTTTGCCGCAATTTCGCTACTGGCGCGAGCTTTGTCTGAAATGGGTGAAACGGGAGATCCACCACCTGATCCGCGAAGGAGCCAGCGCGCCCGTGCTGGCCCGCCTGCACGCCCTGCAAGGGGAGTGGAGCGCCGCGCTGGCGAGCGACGAGGCGCTGGTCGCCAACTGGTGGCGGGACATGTATCGCAGCCACCGGCTCGATGTGGCCGATGATCTGAGCGGCCAGAGCTGCGGCCCGCTCACCCTGCGTCGCCTCGACTGGTTGATGCAGGCGGTGACGGATCACTATCCGCTGCTGGTGGACAATCTCTCGCCCCAGGAGACTGAGCTGGGCCAGAGCGGGCTGCTGGCCCGCTTGCAGCAGCTGCGCCGCGAAGCCGTGGCCTGTCAGCTGCCTGCCACCAGCCTTGCCTGAACGCACCTGAACGTCGCTTAGCAGACGGTCTCTGCCAATAAACAGGGCGCCTTTTCCGGTTTGGAAATGGCGCCCTGTGCTATGCCGGCTATCGATCTTGCTCGGGTCAGCCCACGCTGGGCCAAGCCGTTGTCAGTCCAGCAACTCCTGATGGAGGCGGTTGACGATATTGCCCGCCTCGCTCTCCTTGACCAGGAAGCAGAGGTTGTGGGCGCTGGCGCCGTAGCAGATCATCCGGATGTTGTGCTCGCGCAGGGCGTCAAAGACCTGACTGCCCACCCCGTTCACTTCGCTCATCCGGTTGCCGATGAGCGCCACCAGTGCCAGACCGGTTTCCACCTCCACCTTGCAGAGCTGGCCCAGCTCGGCCAGTACCTTGTCGCTCAGGATCGGCTCGCCGTTGCTTTGGCTGCCGGTGTGATCCAGCGTCAATGACACGCTCACTTCCGACGTGGTGATGAGGTCTACCGAGATGCGGTGACGGGCCAGAATGCCGAACACTTCGGCCAGAAAACCGTAGGCGTGGAACATGTTGAGGCTGTGCAGGGTCACCAGCACCTGCTGGCGGCGCAGGGCGACGGCGCGAAACAGCGGGCTTGAATCTGTGCTGGCGCGGATCCAGGTACCACCGGCGGCGGGGTCCTTGGCGGAGCCGACAAACACCGGAATATTCTGGCGCACCGCCGGTTGCAGGGTGGCGGGGTGCAGCACCTTGGCGCCAAAGGTGGCCATCTCGGCCGCTTCGACAAAGCTGATTTCAGGAATGGGGCGGGCGCGGGTGACGAGGCGCGGATCCGTGGTGTAGATGCCGGGCACATCGGTCCAGATCTCGATACTGGTGGCATCGAGTGCTTCGGCGAGCAGGGCTGCGCTGTAGTCAGAGCCGCCGCGCCCCAGCGTGGTGGTGCGGCCATCGCCATCGGCACCGATAAAGCCCTGGGTGATGATGAGGCTGTCGCCAAGCTGTGGGCCCAGCGTCTGCTGGCAGAGAGTGCGGGTGGTGGCCAGATCGACGGTGGCCTTGCCAAAGCGGCTGTCGGTGCGCATCAGCTGGCGCACATCCTGCCAGTGGGCCTTGACGCCGCGCTGGCGCAGCAGCTCGGTAAAGAGGCGGGTAGACATCAGCTCGCCGCAGGCGATGAGGCGATCGGCCAGCTCCGCATCGGTATGCTGGTGGGCTTGCTGGGCCATGAGGCGAATTTCGTCCAGCTGGCCATGAATGAGGGTGCTCACATCATCGGGGTTGCCGAGATCTGCCAGAATGGCCTGCTGGATCCCGGCCAGTTTGGCTAGCTGCTCGTCGCGGCCCACTTCGTCCAGCTCCCCTTGTGCCAGGGCGACCAGCAGGTTGGTGACACCGGCGCTGGCACTCAGTACCACCACCCGGGTGGCAGGATTGGCCAGCACGATGTCTGCGCAGTTATTCATGGCCGGGAAGTTGGCGACACTGGTTCCGCCAAACTTGGCGACATTGATCGGGCTCATTGCTTACTCCTGTCTTATTTTAAGATTCCGGTTCCATCGGGCAAAAAAGAGAGGAGGAGGCTGAAAATGGCAGGAATGAACGAAGCTATCCCGGCCAGAAGCACTCCACCTGCAGAGCCCATCCCGTACCGCCCCTGACAGAGCGCGGTGGGGGATGATCACTACCGATGACAACCCGGGGGATTCAGCCCCCGCAGCCGACGTTGAGGTTACCAGTCTCCTCACTCGTCTCGGCGCTGCTCCCCCTGACCCAAGTTCACCGGACGCTGGTGTCCTCCCTTGGGCTGCCTGGGCAGCGCTCCTCTTCTGGCTCCACCAGGGCGGTGGAGTGCATTTAGAAATACCCTGCGTTGGATTGCACTGTCAATCGAGTTTGTGAAAAAGTTCAAATTGTCGGCTAACTCAACGCAGAATCAATGGCTTAGGCAATGGTCTTTGACAAAACCTTGGAACGGCGCTGCCAGTTGTAGAGACGCTGGCGCGCCACCGGCAGATCTTCCACTTTCAGCGGATCGAAGCCCCGCTCCCGGAACCAGTGGATGGAGCGGGTGGTGAGCACGAACAGGCGGCGAATGCCAAGCCGCTTGGCCCGCTCGGCCACCTTGGCCACCAGCTGATCCCCCCGGTTGGAGTTGCGATAGTCGGGATGGATGGCGACGCAAGCCATCTCCGCCATCGCCTCTTCCATAAAGCAGTAGAGGGCCGCGCAGCCGATGATGAGGCCATCGCGCTCGATGATGGTGAACTTGTCGATCTCCATCTCCAGCTGCTCGCGGGAGCGGCGCACCAGAATGCCTTCCTCCTCCAGCGGGCGGATCAGATCCAGAATGCCGCCGATATCCTCGATGGTGGCGGCTCGGGCTTGCTCGGCGCTTTCCCGCACGATCTGGGTGCCGAGACCGTCGCGGCTGAACAACTCCTGCAGCATGGCGCCATCATCCTGATAGCTGACCAGATGGGAGCGGGGCACGCCGCCGCGGCAGGAGGCTATGGCCGCGCGCAGATAGCGGGCGGTGCCGGACATCTCTTCCCCCGCCTGCTCCAGCTCTACCAGCAGCTCTTCGGCCTGTTCGGGGAAGAGCTCGGAGATGGCCTCGCCGCGTCTGTCCATCACCCCCTGGGTGCTGCTAAAGCAGATGAGCTTGTCCGCCTTGAGATCGACCGCCACCCGGCGGGCCACCTCTTCGGAGCTCAGGTTAAAGCTCTCGCCGGTGACCGAGCAGCCGATGGGGGAGATCAGTACCAGACTCTTCTGATCGAGCTGGCGGGTGATCCCCTCCACATCGATGCGGCGCACCCGGCCGCTATGGCAAAAGTCGATGCCATCATCCACCCCCAGCGGCTGGGCAGTGACGAAGTTGCCGCTCACCACGCTGATCCGCGCCCCCTGCATGGGGGTGTTGGCGAGCCCCATGGAGAGCTGGGCGGTGATGTCATATTGCAGGCCGCCACACACCTGCTTGATGATGGTGAAACTCTCGTCATCGGTGACCCGGATCCGCTTGTGATACTGGGCCTCGATACCGGCGCGGGCCAGCGCCTCATCGTTTTGCGGACGTGAACCAAACACCAGCACCAGGCGTATGCCCAGTGTCTGCAGCAGAGCGATATCGCTGACGATATTGGCGAAGTTGGGGTGGCAGATGGCTTCTCCCCCCATCATCAGCACAAAGGTGGCACCCCGATGCACATTGACATAGGGGGTGGATTGCCGGAAGGCATTGACCAGACTGGGTTCGCGTTCACGCACTTGATATTTCTTCCATAAAAAAACAGCGATTGGCTCAATATATGAAAATTAATTCACAAATCAAGACTAAATATTGATTTTGGCCGTTTCTGGTCTACGAGGGGCGGCTTGGCCGTGCGGATTGGGAACAGGTGGCAGGAAGCGCAGATGGACGTTGGGGCGAGCGGGGAGGGGCCCGCCGGTTGATCCGGCGCGATAAACTGCTATCTTCGATGCTCCTTTTCGTCAGCTGTGTGATTTCACAGGGTTTTATACAAGGACAGAGTTCATGGAACAGATTATTTCACCGGCAGATGCCCTGCCGGGACGACGCGAAGCGATGGTGATTGGTCAGCAGCATGCGGTGAATGGCAACCCGACTCAGGGCCCCTGGCCGGAAGGGATGGCGGTGGCCTGGTTTGGCATGGGCTGTTTCTGGGGGGTTGAGCGCCTGTTCTGGCAGCAGCCGGGCGTCTACTCCACCGCGGCAGGTTATCAGGGCGGCGTGACCCAGAATCCCACCTACAAAGAGGTGTGCAGTGGCCTGACCGGCCATGCCGAGACGGTGCAGGTGGTGTTTGATCCGGCGGTGATCAGCTACGGCGATCTGCTCAGACTGTTCTGGGAGCAGCACGATCCGGCGCAGGGGATGCGTCAGGGCGGGGACATTGGCACCCAGTATCGCTCGGTGATCTTCTATGGCGACGAGAGTCAGCAGATCATTGCCCAGCAGAGCATGGCGGCCTATCAGCAGGCGATGGCGGCGAGCGGTGACAGTCGTGCCATTACCACCCGCATTCTGCCGCTGGCGCCCTTCTACTACGCCGAGGATTACCATCAGCAATATCTGGAGAAAAATCCGGATGGCTACTGCGGATTAGGTGGCATTGGAGTCTGTTTGCCGCCCAGCCTGAACCGCTGAACAGGTTTGTAGTCGATTTCTTAATAAAAGTGAAAATAAATGGTCGGAGGAGGGAACTTATTGCGACCAGTTGGGACTAACTAGGTAGCGTCCAGGGATCGGATGCAAAGTCCAGACACATTTCTTGCCTTGATAACCGCCTGATGAATGAACGCACTGGCGGGTTGAAAATGATAGCAAGCAGGGCTGCCCACCAAGGCGGCCCTTTTCCTTATATGCTGTTTTGAAATCTTGCGCTGGGCGGGAGAGCCGGACGGCAGATCAGCCGATGGCGCTGTCGAACAGGTTCTTGATGAGATCGATAAACTCGATGAGGAAGGTTTTCTGTTCCGGGGTCGGGGCGCGCAGCCAGACGGCGGAGAGCACCTCTTCCAGATCGGCGACCACGGCGTCGGCCTCCTGCATGATGGCGAAACGCACCTTGGGATCGAGCTGGGGGTTTTGCTCGCAAATGGCCATCAGGTTGCTGGCAACACGGCCACTGACCAGATCTTCGATGGTCTCTTCACCATCGTTCTGCTGTTGGGATTCAAACAATCCCAAACTCTCCACCAGATACTCGATCAGCGAGATATAGCCTTCACTTTCTACCACCATGGTTGCTGCCTCAATACAGTAACAATACGAAAATTAAGCGTATTTTAGTGGCTTGCCCTAGCTTGGCAAGCAGCAGTGCAGGCGATGGCGAGTAAAACTGACTCCGCCCCGCTCCACGCACTCCAGCCCGGTCAACGTAAAGCCATGTCGTAAAAATAGCTCATAACTGAAGGCGCTGGCCTCGGTGGTGATGAGGGTCATACCGAGCCCTCGGGCCCCCGCGAGCGCCGTGGTGAGCAGCAGATTGCCCAGTCCCTGGCGCTGATGGTCGGCGCTCACATAGAGCAGACTGAGGTGGCCATCGGGGCTCAGGGTGACAAAACCGAGGGGCACATTTGCCTGCTCCGCTACCCAGCCGTGGTGCTCGCGCAGCTGGCTGACAAAGCCCGGATGTTGTGAACCGAGGGCCCACTGCTCCACCTGCTCGGCGCTGTAGTGCTCGGGGCCGCTGCGTCGCACCGCCTGCTCAAACAGGCTCACGAGGGCGGGGATATGTGCCTCACCAAGGGGGACAATGCAAAGTGCTGGACTAAGTGCTGGGGTCATAAGGTTGGGTCGTCAGTGGGGGAGAGGGGGCGCGGCGCCTGTGGCCGTTTGGCTTTGGGCAGACCCGCGACAACCCGCTCATAGGAGTGGTGCACCCAGCCTTGCCACAGATCATCCGGCAAGGTGCTGTTCAGGGTCACTGTGTTCCAGTGTTGCTTGTTCATATGCCAACCCGGTTTGACCTCGGGGTGGATCTCGCGCAGCAGCAACGCCAGCTCGGGCTCGCATTTGAGGTTGATGGTAAGCGGCTCGGCCTGCCAATCCACCAGCGCGAACATCTTGCCGGCGATGCGGTAGACCAGGATCTCCGGGCCAAACGGGGTATCTTCGGTGGCGCCCGGCAGGGTCAGCAGAAAGTGGCGCAAACGGGTCAAATCCATGGAAAGTTCTCGCGCAAGGGGTGATCCGGGTCATGTCAGGCGCATATCTATCGGCGGGCCTGTTCTGTTAATATGCGCGCAGCCGAGTATACCCCCCATCACCAAGGGAGCCTATTGGATGTTGTATCACAAGACTTTCGAACTGGGTCCCGAGCGGGATTGGGTGGTGTTTGTCCACGGCGCCGGTGGCAGCTCCTCCATCTGGTTCAAGCAGCTGCGCGCCTATCGCGAACACTTCAACGTGTTGCTGCTGGATTTGCGCGGCCACGGCCAGTCCCACCAGCTGCAACAGGTGGTCAAGGGCCACTACAGCTTTCGGGAAGTGACCGAAGATATCGTTCGGCTGCTCGATCATCTCGATATCCGCCGCGCCCACTTTGTCGGCATCTCCCTTGGCACCATCCTTATTCGCCATCTGGCCGAGCTCTGCCCGGAGCGGGTCAAAAGCATGGTACTGGGGGGCGCCATCCTGCGGCTCGATATCCGCTCGCGGGTGCTGGTGCAACTGGGCCGACTCGGCCAGCACTTCCTGCCCTATATGTGGCTCTACCGGCTGTTTGCCTTCATCATCATGCCGCGCCAGCACCATCAGGAGTCGCGCAACCTCTTTGTGCGCGAGGCCCGCAAGCTCTGCCAGAAGGAATTCAAACGTTGGTTCCGCCTCGCCACCGAGGTTAACCCGCTGATGCGCTACTTCCGCGAACGCTCCCTGCCTATTCCCACCCTTTATGTGATGGGGGAGGAGGATCATATGTTTCTGGCACCGGTGCGCGAGCAGGTGGCCCGCGATGCCAGCTCTTCGCTGGCGGTGATCCAGCAGTGCGGCCATGTCTGCAATGTGGAACAGCCGGAGCAGTTTAATCGTCGTACCCTGGCATTTATTCAATCGCTGGGGGGAGGGGGAAAATAACCTCCCCTTAGGTCTAGTTATTCTCAAACAACGTTGTTATATATTCTCCTTTACAATTTATTCAACTCAAACTGATAGCCATCATGGTTTTAAGAATAGCCATACTGGCTGCGATACTGTATTCAACAGGCTACAACTACCTCCTATGGAATAGGGTCTGTAAGACGGCTGACAATTAGAATTGTAAAAAAATGGTTATTTTGCTCTTCGTATTCGCTTATTGAATAAAAATACTCTTCATCCATATCATAAAATTCGAACTTATCCTCAATGTCATCATCGTCATAAAATAATTAGTTGAGATGGTTGTTTATGTCAGTTCTGTTATTGTTTAACCATTTTACTTTCCCTGCCTCGTACGAAGCTCATTATCCTTCAGATGATAGGTTATCTGTTGTTACAAACATTGTAAGGTAGGGTGAGTTAAAATTGTTTTTATAATTCCTGAGTGATATAGATCAAGAGCAATCATGGTGCAGATGGAGTTAGACATTTGTTCAACTTCACTGGTTGCTCTTTGATCATATGAAGAGCGAGCAACAGAAAATTTCTCCACTTTGTATGCTTTTTTGCTTGGAGAAGGCCAATTAAAAAACTTTGATTCATTCTTTTAAAATACCTCAGATGTAAACTATGGTGGCAATTGAATAGGAAAAACCTCGAGCCAAAAATACTTCTAAGTTATTCACATCATGAAAGTTTGGTATGTAAGTATGGAGTGGTAAGCTTTACTTAAATTTCTTATATAATAGACATTTTAAGTTTGGATTATTTATTATGAGCCTAGATATAGAGGAACGTCATAATATTCACATCTATTATTAATCTGGCATAGACCATTCGAATGTAAACGGCAGCCATTAGTTAAATCATCTATAGTTGATTCTGAATAAATATAATTTGATCTTTTTAGGAGATGATATGTGGGGAGGTGAATCCCTAAAATAAATTCTAGTGTTTCAAAATACTGTTTGTCGATAATCGGGTAAGCTACAAGGTGATAATTATTTAATTCTGGATCATTTATGTTTGTTCTATCGAATGAAAAACAACCCGATTTAGCATATTCAATAAAATCATGCAGATAAGCTTCTTTATCAAACTTAAAATCGTTGTTATGTCTATATTTTTCAGTTTTTAATTGTATAACGTGTTCAATTTGGGGACTTAATTCGTAACGCAACTTTAAATTCATAGGCATGTTTTTTATTTTATATCTGATATTGTCATGAACTGGATTGTTATAGACATTCTCTGAAACGATACCACCCGCGGTCGCAAGGTGTAATAGTAATGGGCTTGTTTTTTTTCGTGATAAAAAATGGGTGAAAAAATAAGTCAAGGTCAAATTCAGTGGAATTCATAACTCTTCTCCAAAAATTTTAACACAATTAGGGCAGCGATTTATTACCTCTAATGTTCGTGGGCGAATTGCAGGGGTGAAATCTAAGTCACTAATAGAGCATGATTTGTCTGTTGTTAAAATGAAATTTGCCGATTTAACTTCGGCACATTTCCCTATTATGTTTTTTGACGCGCTTTTATTTGACTGAGTACCTATTTTACCTAACTGTGATTCTAACAATGTCTGTAGTTCAGGATGATAGTTCTTTAAAATTTTATGTGAAGAACCAAAACTATAGAATTTATTACTCTTGCTGGCTATAGTGCAAGCTACAAAGTCTTTAATGTTCGCTTCATATTGCCTTTTGTCTTTCAAAAATGTTCTTTTTTGAATTGATTCAATTTTTGATTTATATGTTCTGGTCCGTTCTACAAGCATACGATAAAGTGAACTTATGGTTCTATGATTTTTAACTAAATAGTAAGAGTTATTAAAAGAATTATTAGCCATGACAATGTCATTTTCGTAACGTTTATTTTTTTCATGCATCCTCTGAGATTAAATTAATGAAATTATTATATAGAATGTAATAAGGGTTTTGCTATTGACAGGATTCAATGAATCGCCATAGCTACCGCACGGGGTTACAGCTCCCGAGTGCTGCTTTTAACCAGATTAAAAATGGGTAAATCATGGGCTTACCTCGGCTGCTTTTGGGGCTGTGAGGGCCGGATGAGTAAGGTATCAAACACCCCCAAAAAAAGTGGGTAAAAAGTTAGTTATCGCTCGGATTTTGAATAGATTTTTGATGGGGATCAGACTTTAGCCCAGATGGCAGCGGGTTGAGTGGGTGAGGGAGGGGGCAATAAACAACCAGTCAAGGCATCCTTGACGACTGGCGCCAAGTGGCAGGTGTGGCTGGGCAATATCACTGTGATGCCCTGTTATAAGGGCGATTTGTTTTTAGGTCATCGAGCAGGCCGGCCACTCGGGTGGCCGGTATCTGCAGAGGGCCGCAGTCAGTGGGGGCCAGTGAGGATTACTCACGGCCCTCTTTTTTGATCCCCAGCAGCCAAGGCACGATGGTCAGAATAAACAGCGCGATCAGGGTGGCGAGCACCGCGGTGGACTCTCGGCCCATACCCGCGGCAATGCCGATGGCGGCGGTGACCCAGATACCGGCGGCCGTGGTCAGCCCCTTGGTTTCTGTTTGTCGGGTGCCCAGAATGATGGTGCCAGCCCCCAGAAATCCCACCCCGGCAGTGAGCCCCTGCAACACCCGGGTCAGGTCGGCAGTTGATGCCCCGGCTTGCTGGGGGATCAGCACGAACAGGGCGGCGCCAATACTGACCAGCATATGGGTGCGGATACCGGCACTTTTCCCTTTCTGTTCACGTTCGTAGCCTAATAGACCGCCGAGCAGACCAGCCACCAGCAGGCGCAATACAATCTGGGTCATCTGCTTGATATCTTGAATATCGGTGAACTCGGAGACGATGGTCTGCCAGATCTCTTGCCACATAAATGCCATCCTTGTGCATGCTGCATATGAATTGAACGAATCAAACCGGTTAATGCTGTCGCCATGGGTGCTTTACGCAAATACGCCATGAGACCTCATCCGCAGGGTATCAAACGCTGACTTCCCTGGTTGAGTAAAAAGTGTTGAGTAAAAAGCTGTCCAGGTTGTCGGATTTTAATGAGTTATTGATAGCGCCCCGCTTTTTAAGCGAGCGTCAGAATAAGGGATAACCGGCGATGGTCGCAGGCTTAATAGCCGGTCATCTCCAGATAGCCGATCCCCTTGGCATCCCCCGAGATAGAAACCGATCCCTCCCAGTAGTCAAAGCGACCTGTCATGGCCTGATTGGGCTGACGGGCTTGGATGGTGAGGCTCATTCCGGCGGCGTTTAGCTGCCACTCGACGGGGTAATTCTGCCCCTTGGGGCCGCGCCAGGTGTTGCCCGGCGTAAGGTGAATCGCGTCAGGGGCGAGCACCCGGCTGCTGCCATCCCGCTCAATCAAAATCCCGTAACGGTTCTCAGGCTCGGCGCGGCCCGCCTTGGTGCGCAGGCGAAACAGCATCAGCTCGCGGCCATCGTTCAACTGGAGCGAAAACCAGTCCCAACCCGATTGCCATTCGGCCAATACCGAGCTGCTCCACTCGTGATCAAACCAGCCTTGTCCGGTGACGATGCGGGTCTCGCCATCGCGAGTCAGGGTGCCGCTCAAATGCAGGCGTGGGTAGGAGTAGTAAAAGGAGGCGTTGCCCGGGCTCTTCTCGCTGTAACCGGCCTTGCCTTGCAGCACCAGCGGCTTGGCGGCAGTGACGGTGAGGTTCAGCTCGCCAATCTTGCTCTGCACCTTGAGGGTGGCTGGGAAGAGCGCAGCCCCTTGCGAGGCAAGCCGCCACTCCCTTAGCCAATATTGACCGCCGCTGGCCCCCGCCAGTCCCGGCCCCTGCCGACTGGCCCGTTCATCTTGCTGGTGGCTGCCACGGTCGAGATCCGTGATGGCAAACTGGGCCAGCCAGAGCTGGGGAGTGAGCCAGGGGTTGCTGGTGCGAAGTTCTTGTTCGATCCCTTGGCGAAACAGGGTCCACTGCATGCCATATTCACGCCCCTGTTCATCCTTGAGGTTGCCGGTGAGATACCACCACTCGGAGCGGTAATCGGGGTGGGCGGCGTGATCCTCCGGCAGCTGGATGGTTTGCCCCGGCAGCACCTTTTTAAAGCTGTCGCTGCCGCCGCCGAGCAGGGCGCCCAGATCGCTGGCCTGCGGGCTGTCGAACATGGCAATCAGCGGTAGCAAGAGGGCGGCGAGCCACAGGGGCCGTAAGGAGGAGAAGATCCCCCTCACCCTGGCCCTCTCCCGAAGGGAGAGGGGATGGTTCAATGCTGCTCTGTGCTCTTCTCTGCGCTGAAGAAGGGGCGGAGAGAGGGAAGTGGTCAATGGGAGCTTCAAGCCATGGCTGAGCCAGTGCGCTAACCGATATCTCATACCACTCTCCTTGCCGCATACCAGGATGCCAGTGCGCCGCGTATCAGGTGTGAGAGCCAGCATGCTGGCGTATCTCGCGGTTGTTGGCTCATACCACTCTCCTTGCGGCATACCAGGAGGCGAGTGCCCCGCATACCGGTGCCAGCAACAGGGCGGTGACCGCATGAAGGGGGGCGGCCTCGAAGGCGAGGCGCCAGCCAAAGGCGCGGGGGTTGACCACCTCGATCAGCACCCAGGCAAGGCCATACCCCACCGGCAGGGCCAGCAGGGCGGTAAGCAGCCCCAATCCCGCCCCTTGCCACACCAGCAGCTGGCGGCAGTGGCGAGGGCTCAAGCCCAGACTCTGCAAGGTCTGCAGCTCACCACGGCGTGCCAGCCCCAGCACCATAAAGGCCGAGCCAATCCCGACAAAGGCTATGCCGAGGATCAGCAGTTTCAATAGCTCGGTCACCACAAAGGTCTGGTCAAACACCTTGAGCGCCGCGCTGTGGATGGCGGGGGCGGAGAGCAGATTGAGCTGCTCGCCAAAGCGCTCGCGCAGGCGGTCGGCCAGCTGCTCGGGGTCGTTGCTAAAGAGGGCGAGGGACTGCACCGCCCCCGCCTCGAAGGCGTGCAGGATCTGCCCCTTGTCGCTGCCGTAGTCCTGATAGACGCCGGTGACGGTGAACTGCCTTGGCCCCTGCTCGCCGCTGATCGCCAACCTCTGGCCCACCTTGACCCCGAGGCGCACCGTCAGCGGTTCACTCGCCAGCACCTCGTCGGGGCGGGTCGGCCAGCGTCCGGCCAGTAGCGGATAGGCCGCTTTAAGCTGGGGGATAAAGTCCATCTGCGCCCATTCGATGGGTTGCCCCTGCCAGCGGGCGGGGTGCACCGAGCGGCGCGAGGCGGCGCTTACCAGTGGATTGGCGAGCAGGGTCTTAAGGGTTGTATCGCTCAAGGTGCCCTTGTTGCCCGCCACCCCCTTGGGGGCGGTGACATAGAGATCGGCGGCCAGACGCTGGCCGAGCCAGATCTCCACGCTGGAGCGAAAACTCGACACCATGACCCCGATGCCGATGGCCGCCGCGATGGCGAGCTGCAACGCCATTACCGCGATAGCGGTGCGATCGAGGTGATAGAGGGTTTCGGCCACCCCGAGCCGGGCGGTGAGGGGGCCGCCCGCGCGCCGTCGCAGCCAGCCAAGCAGGCCGCGCAGGGCATCGGGCAGCCAGAGCGCCATGGCCAGCAGCCAGCCTCCGGCGATAAAGAGGGCGCCACTCAGACCGGTTTGCGGCAGCCACAGGCACAGAGCGCACAGCAGCAGGATGGCGATGGCCAGCACGCGCCGTCGCCACGGATGCACGGGAGGGCGGCTGCTCCCGGCGCGCAGTTCGAGGGGGGATTGGCGCAGCAGTTGCCACCAGCCGGGCAGGTTGGCGGCCAGCGTGCCGAACAGCCCGATCAACAGCGCCTTGAGCAGGCTCACAGGGGAGAGGCGCAACAGATCGATGGCGTTGGGCCCATAGAGATCGGCCAGCGCCTGGGTCAGCTGCCCCATCAGCGCCAGCGCCAACAGGCTGCCGAGCAGCACCCCGATCAGGGTGCCGAGGGTGGCGAGAATAAGTAGCTCCAGAATGAGCCAACGCAGCACCCGGCTTGGCCCCATTCCCAGAATGATCAGCTGGGCCAGCTGGGGGCGGCGCACGCTCTGGACAAATCGCTGGGCGTTGAACACCAGAAACAATCCCACCGCCATGGCGAGCAATGACAGCGCCGTCAGGTTAAGGGCCAGCGCATCGCCAAGCTGGCTGGCATCGAGCGCCGGGCTGATGGGCTCAAGCCACAAGGGCTGGTTGGGGTAATCGGTTTGCAGGGTGGCTTGCAGGGTTCGAGCCTCGGCGTCGCTTAGCTTGAAGACGATGCGATCGAGCCGACCCGCTTTATCCAGCAGTGGCTGGGCGAGGCCAATATCGGTTATTAGCAGCCGCTCCATGGGCACGGCGCCCGGTTCAAACGTGCCCGCCAGCGTCAGGGTCAGGGTTCGGGGGCTTGTACCATCACTGCCGCCCAGCACAAAGCGTCGGCTCTGGCCCGCTTGCCAGCCAAGGCGCTCCGCTTCAGGGGCCGCCAGCCAGATGCTGTCGGCACGGTTTAGGGAAAAGTCGGGTTCGCTCGCGGGTTGGGCGCCAAACAGCTGGCGCAGGGGGCCGGGGTTGAAGAGATCCATTCCCAACAGCTGAAAGCTACGCCCCTCTTCATCCTTGAGCCAGCCATGGAGCTGGGGCATGGCATCGAGGGCGGGCTGGCTGGTCACCAGTTGCACATAAAGCTGCTCATCCAGCCCGCCAGCGGGGGCCAGCCGGTAGTTGGCTTCCCCTGCCAGCTGGCTGCGGGCGGCGACAAAATTGGTGCGGGCACTGTGATTGAGCAGCTCGATGGCCACCACCAGCGATACCCCCAATACCAGCCCGGCCAGACTCATCAACAGCAACCAGGGGTGACTGCGATAGAGGCGCAGCAGCGCTTTGAGTGGCAGCATCAGCGTGTCTCCGGCTGGCGCAGTCGCCGTTTAGTCATGACGGGGTCCCTTGAGCTCGATAAGTTGACTCCCTTCAAGGCGCAGCACTCTGTCGGCCAGCGCGGTATAGGCGGGGTTGTGGCTCACCAGCAGCAAGCCTGCACCTGTGTCCCGCACCGCCGCTACCATCAGCGCCATCACCTGTTCGGCATTGTGCTCATCGAGGCTGCCGGTGGGTTCGTCGGCGAGCAGCCAATCGGGTTGATGGATCAGGGCTCGGGCCAGCGCCACCCGCTGACGCTGGCCGCCGGAGAGCTGCTCCGGCCAGGCATGGCGCTTGTGGCTCATATCGAGCCGGTGCAGCAACTGGTCAATCTTTGTCTCATCCGGTGGCAGAGCGTTGATGGCGAGCGGCAGGGCCAGATTCTCGGCCACCGTCAGGGTCGGCAGCAGGTTGAAATCCTGATAGACGATGCCGAAATGGCGGCCCCGCAGGCGCGCCCGCTCGTCGGGGGAGCGGTTGTCGATCCGGGTCTCCCCCAGCCAGATCTCCCCTTCATCCGGTGCAATCAACCCGGCGATCAGATTGAGCAGGGTCGACTTGCCGCAGCCGCTTTGGCCCAGCAGCAGGGTGATCTCGCCAGCGGGGAGGGCGAGATCGAGATGGTGGAACAGCGGCAGTCGTTCACTGCCGTTATCGAAGCTCTTGCAGAGGTTGCGCAGGGTCAGCATGGGATAACCGTTTGATGGTCAATGGCTTTCATCATGCTTGGTACGCTAGCACGGCCAGCATTGATCAACACCCCTTACGGTTGATCAAGAGTGCCAGTTAGTGATCAAGGCGGCAAAAGAGCAGTGGATCCTCGCTGGATCCCGCTTGCCCGAGGTGGTTAGAATAGGGGCTTCCATGGGTCACAGGATGAGCAAGGATGTTACACAAGCAAGTCAGTTTTATCATCGATAGCAAGGGCAACAAGCAGGCTGCCGTCGTCCCCATCGAGATCTACAACGAGCTGATGACCCTGCAAAAGGCACTCTCTGACAACCGGCCGGGGGAGCGCGAGCTCTACCACTTCAACGGCAAAGGGGCCGAGGCCCACGGTTATCCGGTGGGCAAGCGGCAAAATCCGGGCTTTATGGTGCTGGCCGGTTCCACCGCCAATGGCGAGGATGCCGCCTCCCTGCGTGAAGCGGTGATCGAGCTGCGTCACGAACTGCTGGAGAAGGGGGTCATAGTGCCCCGCAGTCAGGGCGGCTTTGTCTTTACCGCCGATCAGCTGTTCAACAGTCCGAGTCTGGCCGCCAGTCTGGTGGCGGGCAATAACCGCAGCGGTCTGGATGCCTGGCAAAACAGCGCAGGCTATACCCTCAAGCAGTCGGGTTTCGGCAAGAAATAATCCCGCGTTTACGACCATAGTGTGATCACTGATTGACCTGGATGCGCTTTTGTTTCATCCAGGTCGCTGTCTCGCTGTCTCGCTGTCTCGCTGTCTCGCTGTCTCGCTGACTTACCCCCTTTGTTCTGTGCCTTGCCCGCCGCGGCACTCTGGTTGTCACCATTTTTATGTTCTTTCTCCATATTGCCATGGGCTTGTTTTCGAGCTGAATCGGCCAGATCCCTGAGAACGAGCCGGGCGCTCGATAACGGCGAGGATGGTGTTGGACCATCTTGTACGGCAAGCTGTTGAGCATGGGGGCGCCGCTGTGGCGTAATGGCGTCCGGCTCTAAAGGTGATACCTATTCAGGGAAGGAAAATGGGACAACTATTCGACGCACTCTTGCCGCAACATGTGACCTTTATCGAGGCGCAGAAGATCTATTTTGTCGCCACGGCGGCGGAGCAGGGGACGGTCAATCTCTCCCCCAAAGGGGGCGATACGCTTAGGGTTATCGATGCTCACACGCTGGCCTGGCTCAATCTTACCGGCAGTGGCAACGAGTCGGCGGCCCATGTGCTGCGCAATCCGCGCATGACGGTGATGTTCTGTGCCTTTGATGGGTCGCCTCTGATCCTGCGCGCCTACGGTCAGGCTCGGGTGCTGCATCGTGGCGACCCGCAGTGGCAAAAAATGCTGGCCCGTTTTCCCGCCACAGTCGCTGCTCGCCAGATCTTCTGGCTGGATATTGAGCGGGTGCAATCCTCCTGCGGCATGTCGGTGCCCAGATTCGACTATCAGGGTGACAGGGAAGAGCTGGCCAACTGGTCAGCTCGGCAGGGCAAGGAGGGGATCGAGGCCTATTGGCGCAAGAAGAACCAGCGGAGCCTCGATGGGCTGGAGAGCGAGATTTTGTTGCGTAGTGGGCTGGATCCTGCACCTTAGGGCGCAAGGTTCACGGGGGAAAATGTGCTTGATGTAAAAAGCCCTGTTGCCAGCAACAGGGCTTTTTGATTTGCCTTGACGGGCATTGCAAAGGGGCGTCAGGCGGTGCGCTTGCCGGTCAGCAGCCAGTAACTCAGGGTCGAGCCCAGGCCACAGCAGGCGATGGCGATGGCCATCGGCAGCGGCGAGTGGGGCGGATTGAGGTTGACCAGAATGCCGACCAGGGCGCCGATGCCAAAGCGCAGGGTGCCCGCCAGTGCCGAGGCGGTGCCCGCCGATTGCGGGAAGTGGCCCATCAGGCCGGTCATGGCGTTGGCGCCTACCAGACTGATATGGCCGACAAACAGCACCACCGGAATGACGATGCCCCACAGACCGCCGGTCTGGCTCCAGGCGTTGTAGACCAGCAGGGCGCCCGCGCAGGGCAGCACCAGCAGACCGTATTGCAGCATCCGCTCGGCGCCCACCCCTTTCACCAGTCGGCTGTTGACGAAGGTGACCACCATCATCAGCAGGATATTGAGGCCAAACAGCCAGCCGTAGTGCTCGGTCGGCACCTTGAAGTACTCGATATAGACGTATGGGGAGCCGCTTAAGAAGGCGAACATGCCGGAGCTGGAGAGGGCGCCGCACAGCACATAGCCCATGGCGCCGCGATGGGAGAGCACCCCCCAGTAGTTCTTGAGGATCTGGCCGATTTTGAGCGGCTGACGGTGCTCCGGTTTCAGGGTTTCCTGAATTTTCCACTGCATCACCAGACAGATCAGCAGACTGATACCCACCAGCAGCCAGAAGATCACCCGCCAGTCGGCGTGGGCACTGATATAGCCGCCCACCACCGGCGCCACCAGCGGCGCCAGCGTCATCACCAGAATGACGAACGACATGGCGCGGGAAAACGCATCCTTCTCGAACAGATCGCGCAGCAGGGCATTGACCACCACAGAACCCGCCGCGCCGCCCGCCGCTTGCAACATCCGATACGCCAGCAATTCGGGCAGGGAGTCCGCCATGGCACAACCCACCGAGGCGATGGCAAACATCACCAGCCCCGCCAGGATCACCGGCTTGCGGCCATAGCTGTCGGCTAGCGGGCCGTAGAAGAGCTGGCCGATGGCAAAGCCGCCCAAAAAGGCGCTGATGGTGAGCTGGGCGCCGTCGATGCTGGTGGCCAGATCCCGGGCGATGGCCGGAATGGCGGGCAGATACATATCCACTGCCAGCGGAGTCAGACCCGCCAGAGCGCCGAGCAGAATAAACAGGAAACGGGGGGAGAGGGCGGCAGCCTGAGCTGTTGGCGATTGGGGCATAGGGTATCCGCTGGTGAACCTTGGTTGAAAAAGGGAGAAGGGCGAGTCTATCAGGTTTGCCCCCGCTCGGCATGACGTTCCTGCCCCTCAAAAGGGGGAGGTACCTGGTCGCTCAGGCACCTTGGGGATCACGCTTGCGGTCATGTCGGCGTACTGCGCGGATCACCCCCCCCAGCCAGAGCAGCCAGGCCAGCGACGAGATGGCGTACCCGAGCCGCTCCGGCCAGCGGGCGGTGAGGGTAAAGGTGAGGCTGTGTTGTCCGGCGGGCACCCAGACCTGCACCAGCCCGTTGCGGGTGCTGCTGACGCTCAGCGGCAGGCGCTGGTCGAGCCTTGCCTGCCAGCCCGGGTAATCAAACTGGTGCAGGACCAGCTTGGCGGGGGCCGGGGCATCCACCGTCAATTCGATATGACGAGGTTGCCAGCGCTGGATCTGCCAGTTTACCCCCTGATGGTAGCTGGTGATGGCGGGCTGGAATTCCTCTTTCCAGGCCAGCAGGGTGGGGGCAAACATACCGCGTGGCACCTGCTTTGGTCGGTATTCGCGGGCGCTGCGCTTGCTATCGAACTCCCCGTCGAGCTGACTCTTTACGGGAGCCTGGGTGAGCGGCGCCTCGCGTACATAGAGTCCTTGCGACAGCAGGGTGAGGGTAAGCAGCAGCCACCAGACCCACTGCCACGGGCGATAGGTGGGGGTACCCAGCGCCACCACGGCGACGGTAGCGATGACCAGCAGCAGATTGAGGCGCCAGGGAAATTGCACCAGTTGCAACGGAGTGAGCAGGCGCCACAGGGGCTCGCTTGGTGGCAGCATCATCAAAAAGCTCAGGGTGCCAATGACCCCCCAGAGCAGCAACTCGGGATGGCGCGGCTCGCGGGCGGCAGCCCAAGCTACCAGCAGCAGACCCAGGGTGAGCAGCGTCAGCCAGGCGAGATGGCCGCGAAAGCGCCAGTCATCACGGCTTTGGGGCAAACGATCGAGAAAGTTGCGCTGAAATTCGAACATGCCGGTGCGCATCTGCTCCATGGAGATCCCCCCCTGATCCAGCAGGGCGGGCAGCAGCAACAGGCTGGCCATCGCCAATCCCCAGAGCTGACCCAGCAGGGTGCCAATGAGCGGGGAGGCGGTGACAGGGGCACTGACGAGCGCTGTGCTCCCCTTGTAGCGCCAGACCAGCAGCAGGCTGCGCAGGGTGAGCAAGCCCAGAATGAGCAGGGTGCTTGGTAGATGGGAAAGCGTCAGCATGGAGACGGCCAGTGCGAGCAGCAGCAGGGCAAAGGGGGCGCCGCGGCAGAGGCGATCCTGCGCCAGCAGAGCCAGCGGCGCCCAGACGAAGGCCCAGCTCTCCGCCAAGGCAAAGCGGGCGTAGATATCGATGGCCAGATGATAGGGCAGCGCCATATAGAGCAAACTGGCCGCCAGCGCCCGTCCGTGGCCTGCAAAGGGGCGCAACCAGAGATAGGCAAACAGGCCGGAGAGCCAGAGTGCCATGCTGCTGCTCCAGAGCAGCGGCGTCATCGCCTCGTGGGCCAGTGGGGTGGGGCCGGCGAACAGGGCGCTCACATAGTAGGGCAGGGGGGGATAGAAGAAAAAGACCGGGCTGCCGAAGGCGCCGTTCATCTCCATCAACCAGCGCGGATAGAGCTCACCTTGCCACAGTTGCACGGCAAAGAAGTGACCGGAGAGCAGGTGGTGAAACAGATCATGGCCCTGACTGCCGCCGCGCAGCCAGAATGGCAGCAACAGGAGGGCACAGGCCCCGGTCAGCACCGACAAAACCCACAGCCACTCTCTGGTTACACGCATAAGGAGACTCGTCTGTTATGGATGCGCAGTGAGTGTAACCGAGTTGTTCCCCTCTTTTTTAGTTGCTCTGGTGTATTTTTGCGCTCTTTTTGTGTTTCTTGTCACTTTCCCTATGGGGTGTCTGCAGCGAGGGAATGGCGAGCCAGAGGCCGGGCTCGGCGGCAAAGCGCGGGGCAAACCAGTGCTGGCGCACCACAGTGGACATTTCACTCGCGGCGATGGGGCGGCGACTGAGGCGACAGGCTCCTTGAGAGAGCGCAAGCGCCGCATCCCCCTTGTACCAGCCGTCCGTGACCGGCAGAGCTGTGGTCTCCCGCAGCAACCTTACCCCCCACTGGGTCACCAGCGCCGGGCATGCTGTTTTTGCCAGCCTTGCTGCCTGCACCATGGCGGGCGGACGGGGCAGGGTGAAGGTCGCGCCGAGCAGCAGCAATCCAGCCACCGCGACCACCCACTCACCACGGCGCGGCAGCCAACCTGCCAGCAGCACGATACCGAGCAGGGTGATGGGGGCCAGATGGCGGGGATTGTCAGGGTTCTGGCCAAACAGGGTCCAGAGCAGCAGGGCGAGCCAGTAGAGCGTCCAGAGTGGGGGGAGGGCGGCAGGGTTGTTTTTTGATCTTTGCCAAAGCGGCAGTACCAGCAATGTCCCCATCAATAGCGGCCAGAGCGGGGTGAGCTGATCGTTGAAGGTGCGCGCCCAGCTCAGCAGCCGATCGCCATGGGCCGCCGCCGTGTTGCCCCACAGGGTAAAGTGGCCGTCGGTAAAGCGCCGCCCCTCACTGAAATAGGCCCAGCCATCGGCCTGCCAGACAAACAGCAGGCAGGCTAGCCCCACCAGAATAATCGGGAGCAGAAAGTTAAGTCGCTGACCCTTTTGTGTCATCCCCAGCCAAAGCGGCAGCAACGCCAGCACAAAATAGGAGGGGCGCAGCGCCAGCATGAAGCCAAGCATGAGGCCAGCCAGTACGAATCTGCGCTGCTGCAAGGCCAAGAGCGCCCCGAGCCAGGCGGCGAGCGCGGGCCCATCCGAAAGGCCGGAGAGCGCCAGCGTCGGGGTTAGCGGCAGGGCCAATACCAGCAGCCAGACGGGTGCCAGCAGGCTTGGCCGTTGCCACAGCTTCACCGCCAACAAGGCGGCGAGCGGCGCCAGCAAACTGCTACCGAGCAGACTTGCCCACTGCACCGAGCGGGCCGGATCCTCCACCAGCAGATTGATCAGCCGCGCCAGCCAGATAAAGGCGGGGTAGCCCGGAAAGTGGGGGGAGAACTCCAGCACGCTAAAGCGCGTCACGCCGTGGGCGAAATTGAGGGCATCGTCGGAATCGAGCGCCACCGGGAAGGTCAGCAGCCAGCCAAGCCAGGCCAGTTGCAGCAGAATGAGCAGCCAAATGGTGGTGGGGCAGGGGGAAGGCCAACGCCGGGCCATTACCTTACCCCTCATCCCCAACCCTTCTCCCGCAAGGGGAGAAGGGGGCAAAGTGGCGTCCGGGTGCATCTATCGGCAGGCCGTGCGTAGGGTGGGTAGAGCGAAGCGAAACCCACCGTTTGTCACAGCGAGATGGCGCAATGCTTGGCGGGTGGCTATCACAGCGGCGCCAGCACGGCCATCAGCGCTTTTTCTGCATCGCTAAAGGCGGTGGCATCGGCGGGCTTGGCGCCCACCCCGAACACCCCCGGGTTGCCGATAGCATCCAGCACCTTGGCCAGCGCCTGTTCGGCTGCCTTGCGATCCCCTTCACTGAGGGAGGGGAGGATCAAGTCGAGGAAGCGCTTGCTCTTGACCACCAACACTTTGGCGGTCTGGTAGTCGCCAAGATTCTGGCTGGCCCCTTCGAGGCGGCGCTCGATCTCCGCCCTGTAGGCGCGGTTGAGCAGGGCGGCGGTGGCGGCAGCGTCTTTGGCCTTGATAGCGGCGGCCAGCGGCCCTTGCAGCTCCACCTTGTGATGCTGTTCCAGATAGGTCAGCTCGTCGGCAATCTCGCTCAAGGTGGCGCTGGCATCCTTGCCGTCAGTGGCGGCGCCAAGCAGCGCTTCGCGGGCGTCGATCAGTGGCTCCTTGCCGGCGGCGGCGTAGGAGTAAGCCTGCGCCTGCCCGCTCAGGGCCAGCAGCAGGGTGAGGGCGAGTAAACCCGGGCGGATGGTCATCCTGTTCTCCTTACTTATGCCAATGGCGCGGCCATCAGGCCACGCTCTGGGTTTCGATCACGGTATTTTCGTTGCGATGGTTAAAGATGGCATGACGTCTGTCCACCCCGTCGATCACCATGTCGGCAGCCATCATGCCCATCTCCATGGCAGTGTCGGTGAAGATGTAGCGGAATGTCCCCTGACGGCCGGTCATGATGAGGTTGGTGATGGGCATCAGCGCCTTGATGGCTTCGTTGCGGCGGGCCTGATAGCCGAGATCCATCAGTGGGTAGGCGTACTCGCTGCGGGCTTCGAAGGTCTCATCGCCAAGCTTGGCGGTATCGACGCCGAGGCTGGCGAGATCGGCGGTGACCCGACCGCGCAGATCAGAGAGCGGTGCCTGCCAGGTGGCATCCCCCGGATTGCAGGGGGTCTCCAGCATTACCGAGGTCTGGCCTTGGGGCGCCATAAAGGGGCTGCGGCGGCGCGGCTCCTGCAAGCGGGTGGCCAGAATATGGGGGTCGGAGAGATACTGCCAGGTGTTGTCCGACAGGTTCTCCTGTTTGAGCGGCATATTGATGAAGCGAAGCGACCGGTAGTGCAGATCGCACGGCAAGCCCAGATGCTGGCAGGTGAGCGGCAGCGGCAGGGTGGAGATCACCTGATCAAAGCGTTCGCTCTGTTCAACGTCATCTTGTTTCCAATACACCCGTTCAATACGGCCATCGGCCTGCTCAAGGCGGGTGATGGTAGCGCCGGTTTTCAGCTCAACGCCCTCTGCCACCAGTCGCTCACCCAGAGTGGTGAATATCTGGCCGAACCCATACTTTGGATAACGATATTTGCGGGCATAGGTGCGCACCGAGATACTGCCGTTGCGTCTTGGCAGCAGGCGACGCGCCACGTCTTTGAGATCGATGAGGCTGATGCGCTGACCGGCCCAGTCGGCGGAGAGCTTGTCCGGGTTGATGCCCCAGAGCTTGCCGGTGTAGCCCTCGAAGAACTGGCGGTAGAGGGTGCGACCAAAGTGGCTCTGGATCCACTCGGCAAAGCTTGCCTTGGCAAAATCGGTGGGCTTCTTGGCAAAAGGCAACAGCAGCAAGTCTTTCACCGCACCGGCCATCAGGGCGAGCGGCGCCGTCTTGAGCAGGTTGGGCAGGTTCAATGGGTAGTCATAGGTGCGCCCACCAAAGCGGATAACGCTCTTGCGCTCGGCGTGGAGCAGATCGTCCCCCATCAGCTCGTCGATAAAGGCGAGCAGCTCGGGGTTCTTGGTGATAAAGCGGTGGCCGCCGTAGTCGAAGCGATACTCTCCATCGCGCCCCTTGAAGGTCTGGGTGGCGCACATGCCGCCGACCACCGGCTCCTGCTCGAACAGGGTGACTGCAAAACCGGCGCGGCGCAGGCGCCAAGCGGCCATCAAACCGGCGGGGCCAGCGCCCAGCACTGCAATGCTTTTCTTGTTGTTATCGCTCATGACCTATTCCGAAACTGCTTGATAGATAAGGGAACCGCGCCAAGGCGCGGCTCCCGAATAGTGTTGTTACCCCGTGGCCTTGTTGTCACAGGGCGTGCGGGCTCAGCCCTTGCTGGATGTGGCGCTCACCTGAGGGCGATAGCTGCGCTGCCAGAGGGTAACGAAGATGGCTAGATAGAGGGCCCAGGTCAGCAGCTGCAAGCCAGCGGGTGAGGCATTGTAGCCAAACAGGGCGCGCAGGAAGGTACCAAATACCCCCTGATCGTCGAGAATGTGGCTGATGTCGAACACCGGCGTGGTCCAGAAGGTGATGACGTCCGCTGCCTGCAACATGTTGACGGCAGACGAGAGCAAGCCGGCGGCGATGATGATGATAAGCAGGCCGGTCCAGCGGAAGAAGGGGGCCAGCGCCACCTTGCGGGTAGAGCGCAGCAGCCCCCATACCAGCGCGATGGAGACCAGCAGACCCGCCAGCGCGCCTATCAGGCCGGATTGCAGATCGACCCCTTGGCCCGAATAGAGCAGGGCGGAGAAGAAGAGCACGGTTTCAAACCCTTCGCGCATCACAGCAAGGAAGGCAAGCAGCACCAGACCAAACAGGTTGCCGCCATCGATGGCGGCATCGATGCGCGCCGTCATGGCCCCTACCTGGGATTTGGCCTGCTTTTGCATCCAGATCGCCATATAGGTGAGCACCAAGGTGGCGAAGATGAGGATCCCCGCCATCAAAAGGTGGTTGTAGTGCTCGCTCTCGAACTGGCTCACCACCACCTGGAACAGGAAGGCAACGACGAGGGAGGCGACAAGGCCAAGCCCTACCCCCAGATAGATGAACTTGTTGTAGCGGCTCGCCCCCAGCTTGGCGAGGTAGGAGAGGCAGATGCCGACCAGCAGGAAGGCTTCCAGCCCCTCGCGCAGGGTAATCAGAAAACTTGCAAACATCAGGATTGAGGCTCCGTAGCGGGCGTGATGGGGAGAGGCTGCAAGGTGAGTTGCAACCGATTTAGTTGTAGGCGCGTGAGCAGCACTATGGGTGGCTCCGGCAAGCTGGGCTCGGCGGCGCGCACCGCATCATTGACCCACTTGGGGTAGGTGCGGAAATTGAGTTTGATATCGGCCTTGAAGGGCCCTTGGGCATCTGCGGGTAGCGGCCAGGTTTCATCGCGCCAGCCATCGGCCGGAATGCGGGTATCTTCCAAGAGCTTGGCGTAGCGCCAGAACTTGAGCCCCACCGGCTTGCCCTCGGCATCGCCGAACACTTTTCTGAACAGCCGCGCATCTTCGGGGACAGCACCATCCACCGGCTGGCCACTGGCAAGCACCACCTTACCGGTGGCGTCGGTGACGGTCAGCTCCAGCCAGAGTTCACGAAAATCGGCCACCCCGGTGGGCAGGGCATGGCCTGCGCCGGTATTGGCGACCCGCACCACCAACTGCTTGTTATCGGTAGCCTGTTCGATACGGGCGGAGAGGGTAGCGCTGGAGCGCAGCAGGGCCAGACTCTCCTGTTCAAGGTCGGGGTTGCGCAGCCCCACCAGCTGGTGCTGGGCGCCGGTAAAGTTGTGGCGATAGAGCCGCGCCTTCATGGTGCCGTTTTCGGTGGACTGGCCCGCCACCGGCGCACCGCCATTGCCCGGCTCCGGGTTCATATGGCAGTCGATACAGGTGCGCCGCTTGGCGGGATCCTCCGCGTTTGCGAAGCTGGATTTTTCCCACTCGTCCCAGGTGTTGACGATGTTGGCGCCAGTGCCCGGGGCAAACTCGTTGTGGCACGACTTGCACAGAGCCGCATCGCGGTAGAAATCCTTCTGATAGGAGGCTTTGTGGGCTGCCGGGCGGGCGTTGAGCTGCCGCTCGGCTAGCCAGTGCTGGAGGCTGCCGCCTGCGGCATCCTCGAACACATAGCTCTCGCGGTCTTTCAAATTCACGGTAAAGGCGCTGTTGCCGCCCGCATCTTCCACCTTGGAGATGCGATGACAGAGCACGCAGCCGGTCCCTTCCTCCACCACAGGTTCGCCCGCTTTGTGAGCGGCAATCAGCGAGGCGCCACCCTGCTCGAACATGTGGGAGCCCTTGGGCAGATCGAGTTGGCCGGTCATTACCTGCTGGGGCATATGGCAGCCCTGACACCATTGGCCAAATGTTTCCCCTTCGGTTTCGCGGGCCAGCGCCTGCACCACCTTGTAGTAGGGGTGGGAGTTGCCCATCAGTCGGTGGTTGCTCTCGCTCCAATCTTTGAACGCCTGTTGGTGGCAATTCTGGCAGGAGGCGGAGTTGAGCCACTCCTTCGGGTGAGTGGTCGGTGCCTTGGCGGGATCGGTGCGCGGGGCATCGAGCCGCAGCCAGTTGGCAAGATAGGGGAGGTTGCCATCGGCGGTGACGAAGGCGTGCAGATCTTCCATCATCGCTTTCACCTCTGCTTGGGGCTTCGCGGGGTCAACTGCCTCGGCCCCATCGCGGGTGTCATGGCCCATGCCGCCCTGGGTCTGTTGGGTCATGCGCAGGTATTCGCCGACAAAATCCCCCGCCACCATGTTGGTGAGGTTGGCGTGGCCGTTGATGGCGTTGTCGCCGCTCTTCTGGCGGTGAGCCGCCATCAGATAGCGGTTGGTGAAGTTGAACCCATCCAGATGGCAGGAGTTGCAGCTCATCCAGTTGTCCCCCGCCATGGGGAAGCGTGAGTTGGACGCTGTGTTACCAAGGTTGAATAGCCGCTCGCCGCGCTGAAGCGGCTCTGGGCGCGGATCTGTCTCTACCAGCTTGGCGAAGTGGGGTACATCCACGGTGACCCGGGCAAACGGGCCGCTGCCGCCACTATTGAGGCGGGTGAGATCCTGCCCCATGGCGTTGTGCACCAGAATATGGTCGCCGTCGATCAGCAGATCCCGCGGATTCTGGCCCGGCAGGTGGCGCAAGAGCTGGGTCGCCTTGGCGCCCCCCTGAAACTTCTTGCGGCGGTGGCGGTTGTTGTTGGATTTGCCGCTGCGAGAGAGGTCGAACACCAGCAGGTCTTCCGAGCCCGCCAGAGTCAGATAGACCCGCTTGCCATCGGCGGCAAAGCGCGCCGCGAACGGGTTGGATACGATCTGGCTACGGTTGCCGACGCTTGGCAGATTGATCTGCAAAAAGAGCTGTTTTCTTTCATCGACCCGCTCTTTCTCCTCATCGAGATCGATGATGGAGAGGGCTGGGAAGACGGTGCTCTGAAACTGGAAGGGGTGGTCGAAGCTCCACAGCACATGGGGCAACCAGGCCTCGCTGCCATCGGGGGAGAGGGCGATGCCATCGAGCAGGCGCGGCAAGCCCTGGGAATTGCTTGGCGTGTCGCTGTGGGTCTCGGCCAGGGTAATGAGCTTGGGCTTGGGAAGCGAAGAGCCCTTGGCGCCATGGCCAAGCTTGGCGAGATCATAGATGGCGAGCTGGCCTGTCATGGCGTGGGTCAGCAGCAGGCGATCGTCGTCGGTCAGGGCCAGCCCGCGCGGGGTCTCGGCGGTTTCTGCATCCAGCTTGAGGTTGCCCGCGGTGTCGTAGGCCTGCAGACGAGCTGATTCGAACAGCGTGACCCAGAACCACTGCCGCTTGGCATCGAAGATGACCCCATAGGGGCGGTGGCCGGTGGGGATCGTCTTTTCCTGATCGAGATCATCATCCAGCAGAAGCAGGCGATCGCCGCTGTAGTCGGTGACCAGCAGTGTGCCGTCATCGGCGCGGGCAAGCTGGCGCAGATCGCCCCCCAGCTGCACCTCTTTGAGCCGCTTGCCGCTATCGCGCTCAACCAGGGTGACGGAACCTGCGCTCAGGTTGGCGGTGACGAGGCGCGGGGCGCTTTCCTCCTCATAGGCGAGCATCCCGGCACCCATCTGCTGGGCAGTGGCAAAGGGGCTGGTCAGCAGCAGGAGGAAGGCCAGCAGGGATGACAAATATGCAGAGAACGATGACTTCAACATGGGGTCAGGAGCGCCATTTCAAGATGGTCCAGCGCCAGGCGTGGCGCAGCACCAGAGGAGTGAGCAGCAGTGCGCTCAGCCAGTGGGCCCAGCTGGCGAGGTTGCCCATGGCATCGCCCGGAGTGCCGTGCAGCACCAGCAGCAGGCCGCTGGCCAGACAGACCAACAGCAGGGCTTCGATAATCTGCCCAGTGGTGCGCAAAAAAGGTTTGTTGCTGCGGTTCAACAAGCTGCGATGGGAGAGCCAGAAGGCGCCAAACAGCAGCGGGAACAGGGTGAGCGAGAGCATCACATGCAAGAACAGATTCCAGCGTGCCAGCGACCAGAGCGGGGTCAGCGGCTCCCACAGCAGCAGGCCGGAGAAGAACATCAGATAGAGGGTGCCCTCGGCGGCCTGATGGTGGTAGGCCAGCCACTGCCAGAATTGTCGGGGTGAGAGAGAAAGGCTTGTCATAAAGGCTCCAGCACCCGGGCGGGGCAGCCCGGGGGGAGCAAGTTTATAACGCAGTAAGAGTAATGAAAAGTGTTATCAATTGTATTGCTGGTGAATCAAGGCTGAACAAGCACCGTGATCAAACTCGACTATTTATGCTCTGCCATTCGCTCGGTCACCGCATAGATGAGCGCGGCCAGCGAGAAGGCGAGAAACACCACCACGGACCACTTCATATCGACTTCATTGATGATGCCATCTTCGAGAAACGCCTTGAGTACCTCCACGCCAGCAATGGTCACCAGTGAGTTGATGACGATGAGCTTGAGGGAGGCAAAGTTGATCTTGCTAAGCCAGTTGCTGCTAAGGGAGGCGCGCTGCTCTTCCGTCTGAATAAATTGCACATAGCCACAGATAGCAACCAGGATCAGCATCTGGGCCACCAGTATAAAGTCCACCAGGGTCAGCACGCCGGTAATGAGGTCCAGATAGGGGATCTCGAAAATGTTTACAGAAAGCTGATAGAGCTGCATGGCAAACTTCACCATCAGCAATACCACGCAGATGAGAATGCCAATGTAGAAGGGGAACATCATCAATCTGCTGCCATTGAGCATGAAATTGAATCGACGCATAAAAACTCCAAGGTAAGGGAAGCTGGGTGATTATGACCTGAATTGAGGCTATTGGCAGCGACGTGTCGTCAAGTCACCAAGCTTTCACTATCACCTATTGCAGTACCAGCGCAGCTGGTGCTGCAAGTCGTGAAGATCTATCCCGGTAGCATGGGGGGCTACCAGTTTGGTTCATAACTCCAGCTCGATTATGGGGATCTCCCAACGTTCGCTGCGCATCTTGGGTTGATACTCATCCTTTTCCTGCTCTTTACGCCGCTCTACCAAGGCGATCACTCTGGCTTCGCGGATTGTATTCACATCGAATTTCCAGGTTTCTTCTCCCTGTAGGGAGAGGCGAGCGATCTTGTGACTGCGGTGATAGACATGGAGCCTGTCCTGTTTGTCGGGGGCAATGCGTACGGCATCGCCTACTTTCAACGCTCTCAGTTCGTTGTGAATAGTCTGGCCTTCATCACTGTGACCTGCATATCCCAACACCAGTTGCGACATACCCATCATGGCGAAACGACGTTGTCTGTCCGGTCGGGTTGTGTTAGGTCTCTGCACGTAGCAGTGGGAGGCGATCAGTGGAATATGGGGATTACGTTGATCGTGGCGAGCCATGAGAACCAGCCTTTCGATAGCACGTGTCATCCCCACATAGAAGAGGCGCCGCTCTTCTTCCAGGTTACTGGTCGATAGCTCCGCCGCGCGTTGCCAGCCGCCGTCGAGAAGTATCACATGGCGATACTCTTCCCCCTTAACCCCATGCACCGTACTTAACAACACTCCTTTACCGAAGCGGATCTGGCGCTTTTGCTCGCTCAAATACTCGTAGAGGAACATCAGGAAGTGGTGGGCAGAAAGAGCGTGCTCTCCCTGGCTGGCTTGCCATTGAGCAATCAGATCGTGCAGTAGCTCCTCCCAACGGTTGGCCAGTGAGAGTGGAGGGAGAGGGGCTGCAAGTTGCTCCGCTGTCAGCAGGGCATGACCTTGCTGTTGTAGCCAATTCTGATAGCGCAAGATTTCACGGCAACGATGCACAGGAAAACCGTTCTCTTTATCCAGAGTAAAACGACAGGGAATATCAGCATCTGCCAGTGCCGAGCGTACCCAGGCCAGTTCCTCCTTCTCCAGCCCATTACGGGCCAGCACTGCGATAGATTCCAGCGGGCAAGTGGGAGTCTTCTCACGGATAAGCGCGATATGTCTCACGACCTCGGCTGCCTGTTGGGCTGCATCCTGGCACTGCTGGATGATGACGCGACCCTGTGCCGTCTCCATCCCCTCCCAGTGCCCCCCAGCCACTTCCATCTTGCGCCTGTCGTCGATCTCGATGGGATGTGTACGCTTCATGCGATCCTGATTGTGCTCAATCAGGCGGTTGGAGGTCTCGATGATGTGGGCGGTGGAACGATAGTTCCAGGTCAGGTAGTGAGTCTGGGCGTTGTAATCTTGTTCGAAGCGACGGATAAAGCTGACGTTCGCTTCGCGGAAGGCGTAGATAGACTGGTCATCATCACCCACAGCCATCAGGTGCAGTCGCGCGTCTTCATCCTCTTCGCTTTTTCCAACCAGTGCAGCGATCAGTTGGTACTGCTGTTCGTCAATATCTTGGTACTCGTCGACGAGCAGGAATTGCAGACCCCCCAACAGCTTTTCCCGCTGCTCTTCCAACTCTAGACCGAGCTGGCTCTGCTCTCCCCGGAGTAGCTTGATAGCGTCATCAATGATGGTGGTAAAGTCGATATCGTCTGAGATCCGGTTTTGCACCGCATTACCCGTCAGGCTCATCGCAAGACCGTGGAAGGTGAATACCGAGACCCGTGCTCCATCACGCCCCAGTAGCTCGGTCAGGCGTCGGCGCAGGGACATCGCCGCATTATGGTTGTAACAGAGCAACATGATCCGCGATGGCGCGACTTGCTTGACCCGCATCAGGTAGGCGCAGCGGTGGATAATCACCTTGCTCTTGCCTGACCCCGGGCCTGCCAGTACCAGCAGGTTTTGCTCGGGCGGTGCCTGTACTATCTGCTCCTGGGCCCGGTTGTGAAGATCTTCAACAATGCGCTTCCAGGAGTGTTCGCTGGTCGCCAGCTCCAGGATCTTGTGGCGCCCTTTGAAGTAGTGACCGAGGAACTTGTCTGCTTCCATGGAGAAGTAGTCTGTCACCAGCTTTTTGGCTTGCTTGAAGTGTTCCAGGCTGATGCGGGCGTATTCATTCATCACATGGATCTGAATCACCTTCTGGCGATAGTGATGCTCAAGCGGCTGATAGTCTGCCTTGTTGTATTGCTGCTGCCGCTCCGCCGTCAGCGTGAGGGTCATGGCGCTTCGGAACACGGCAAGACCATTTTGCAGCACGATGGCATGTTGCTCATGCAGGTAGAGCAGTGCCCGCTCGGCCCCTTTTAGTAGCCACTCCTGTGGATTGCCAGCTTCACCCATGCTCATAAATTGCATGACGTCAGTGTCCTCCCGCAGATGCTTGATTAATTGCTCCAGGGCGAACGAGAGCATGACCTGACGTTGAGCACTCTCTTCGCTACTGGCCACCTGGGTGTATAGAAAGTTGAGGGTGGCTCCGGTGACTGCATGACGCTGCTCTATGATGCGGGTGATTTGTGACCAGCTTCTATTCAAGGTGACACGATACTTTTCGTGTGCGAGATACTTGAGATCAATCGAACCTTTATTTCCTCCCAAACGACCATCTTGGGTCCAGCTGGTGAGTAGGTTGCGAAGCACTGTGGTGTTACTTCGTTCATGTCCCAAATCCTTGATGATCTGATTGATGAGCCGAATGTTGAGAATGAGCTCTTCTCCAGCATCCGGCTCCTGTTCGCGCATCGTATCGAGCATCGCCTTCTCAATGCCATGTATTTGCCCGCAGAACACCCGGGCATTGTCTCTTCCTTTGGGACGAAGCCAGGTAGTTAGTAACATCCCCTGAGAGAGAAGACCGACATCCGCCATCTGGGTGAGTACCCGCATCACTTCGCTGGCCTGAACACCACTTCCTTTATCTGCCATGTATTGGCCTGCCTCTTCGGCGATGGTATCGGCACTGAGGCCATCATCGTCGGCAGCACTCATCAGCGCCTGGATAACCGCTTGCCATATGGCTTTGGCCTTGGGGGCCAGTTTCAGACTCTCTACCCTTTTCATCGCCTCCTCGGTGGAGGCAAACAGGGGACGACCCTGAAATACCTGAGTGATGTTGTCACTACGTTCCAGATAGCCCGCTCGTTCGAGCCAGGCAATAGCTGTCTTGACTTTGGTATCCGCATTGCTGTCATCGGCAGCGAAGCTGGTTTCTACCTCTGGCTGGTTGATAAGCTCTGCACTGGTGGCGACCAGTGGCGAGTTGTTATCCTGCTTGCCTCCTTTGCTGGCCCTGAGCCTTATTCCGCGCAGGATCTGTTTGATATCGCGCAGGCTGACTTCACTCATGGCCTCGAGCTGGAACTGTTTCTCGATATCCTGTTCATCAAACAGCAGTACGCAATGAGCTTGTTCTGTATCGCGGCCAGCTCGCCCCGCTTCCTGCAAATAGTTCTCTAGCGAGCCGGGGATATCGGCATGGATGACCAAACGCACATCATCCTTGTCGATCCCCATCCCGAAGGCATTGGTCGCGCAGATGACCCGGATCTCGCCATTGATAAATTGTTCGAGGGTGGTTTTCTTCTGGGCACTGTCCATGCGGGCGTAAAAGCGTGAGACGGGGAGGGATTGTTGCTGACCGAGGAAATCGGCCAGCTCGTCCACGCTGCGCTTGGTTGCGCAGTAGATAACGCAGGAGCCGGGCTTCTCCTCACCGAAGAACTGCTCGAGCAGGTTAAGGATGTGGCCCTGTTTATTGAGACCGGGGCACTCAACGACGGCATATTCTAGGTTGGTACGTTCAACCCCTCCCTCCAGTCTGAGAAGAGGTCGGGGCTGCTTGTCGAGAAACTGTGCGCAGATATCCTCAATCACATCCGGTTTGGCGGTTGCGGTATAGCAGAAGACAGGAGGCATGGGGACTTGCTGCTCGCTGGCAATGGTGGCGATGGCCTTGGCACAGTAGAGATAGTCAGGGCGAAAATCATGGCCCCATTTCGACAGACAATGCGCTTCGTCAAATACCCAGCCACCGATCTGACGTTGCCGTATTGCTTGTTTGACAGTGCGGTTGCGTAGCTGCTCGGGGGAGATATAGAGCAAGGCGATATCCCCCATGCGGATCTGTTCAAGAATTGCGCCTCGCTCTGGTAGCGTCAGCAGCCCCGAGATAGCGGCAACCCCTTCAACACCTGCCTTGTATTTAAGATTGTCCACTTGATCCTTCATCAGTGCTTGCAGGGGGGATATCACGACCGTGAGAGCACCGCTTCGCTGGTTACGCACCAGTGCCGGGAGCTGGTAGCAGAGCGACTTGCCACCGCTGGTAGGGAGTATGCCGAGCAGTGCGACGCCAGCCATGGCTTCCTCGATCAAAGTCTTCTGCAATGGCGTCCCATCAGGCAGGTTGCGGAAGTTGTCGAGCTCGAAGATTCGCTGCAGATGGCGGCGTGCGTCGTGGTTCTCCTGACAATAGCTGCAGTCGGCATGACCGCAGTGGCGTTCACGAACTGTGTGAATGATCTCTGCGGCCTGGGGGAAGCGGCGCCAAATCCAGGGGGGCAGCACGGAGTTCCCGCCGGACACGGGCAACCAGGCGCAGGCATAAGCCAATGGTAACAGCAGCATGGGTTGACGCAGTGCATCACCAATCACCCGGTTGAGCTGATTGGGGCACGCTTTCTCATGGGCAATGCTCTTGATCAGGGTGGGTAGCTCGGAGACCCTTATTGGAGGGCGGCCCGTAAGCCTTGCAAACACCAGTGACAGACCTTGGGTATTAAATTGCGCCATGACGCCCTGGTTAAACAGGTATTGATAAAGTTGCAATTGGGGTAGAGGCAAGGCTTGCAGGGCTATCAGCTGTTCCGAGAAGATCTGCAAGGCGAGCCTTGCATCAGCAACCGGATCATTGAGGGTATCCCGAACCAGTTTGTAATCCTTGACCAATCGGTGATAAGGGTTCTTTGGAAAGGCAATAGGAGATAGATAGAGGGTATCTATTATCGGCTTTTCGAGAAGCAACTGGGGACGTACAGCCTGTTTGGCCAACCAGGGGAGATCAAAATCGAGAATATTGTGACCAAGGACTACATCTGCCCCTTGTGCCAGCGCATTTAGCTCCTTGAGTGCGAGATCCTGCGGGCCCTTGAGATTGAGTTCACGATCAGCCAGGAGCGCCCCCAGATGACGGAGTTTTTCGTCCCGGGTCAGTTCAAGGTCAAAGGAAAGAATCTTGTCATCCCCAAACAGGGCCACGACATCAGTCGAGTTCATCAATAGCCATCTCCATCTGGCGTTGACCTCTCATGGCGATAATAAGTGCCAAAGATCAGTGAGTTGGCCGAATATTACCCGAAATGTTGAACGGTGGCATCATTCAGAGCCCTCTGGTCGCGCTTCTTTTGGCTGGCATCCCGTTTTGGTAAGTGTCCCTGCATCCTAAATGGCTCATGTTTGGAAAGTGTCGCCCTGGTCATGGCCAACCCACTGATCTTGTGAGATTATTTCCCTTCCTTCTCCGTTCGGAACGCATCGTGTCCCTCGACTACTACCAGTGTCATGCCAGCGCATTGGCGACCCGTTACCAACAGGTATCTGCGCGCGCCGTTCACGGCGACTGGCTCACTCTGCTGGAGCCTTGGTTCCTTGTTGCACCGCGCAGGTTGCTCGATGTAGGGGCTGGCAGTGGTCGGGATGCCGCGTTTTTAGCCGGACTTCATCAGGGCAACACTGTGGTCGCTGTCGACCCCTGTCAGGCGCTCGCTGCGCAGGGGCAATGTCATACCCGTGATGCAGCGGTGGCGTGGGTCAATGACGCTATGCCTGCTCTCTCCCGCGTGACCGGTACTTTTGATCTGATTTTGCTCAGTGCTGTCTGGATGCATCTCCCCCCGGAGTCTCGCCCGTTGGCTCTGGCACGTCTTCATGACCTGCTCTCACCAGATGGTTATCTGGTACTGAGTCTGCGATTGGTTATCTCGGAGCAGGAGATACGGGAGCGAGCCATGTACCCGGTAGCTGTCGATGAAGTGGAGCGGCTTGCATTGGGGGAGGGGATGACAATGCTCCATGTGTCAGAGCCACAGATGGATGCCTTGGCGCGTACCGGGTTGAGTTGGCAGAGTCTGATCCTTGGGGGCGAACATGCACGCCTCCCCTGAGCAGCAACTCGCCTTTATTGCCTATCTGCAACGCATCTTTACCGAGGGCGATTTTGTTGCCACTTACAAGTGCGCCTTGCTTCACGGGATTGCGGATATCGCGATTGAGCGCAGCAACGAGACCCATGATCTGACTGCGGCTCGCACCATTACGCTGGACGAACTGGCCACCAAGTTTGTGGAGCTTTATTGGCAGCACAGTCTGCCCTACTCGGCGACGGGAGAAACGGCTACCTTGCTCAAACAGAGCTGCGGTCGTCAGGCCATCATGCTGACGGAGTTGTCCCGGCTGCGTGCAGAGGGGGTCCGCTCGGTGACTGCACTGCGTCGTCACGACGCCTGGCGGCCTCTTCTTGCCCGAGTTAGACGCATCCTTATTGAGGGTCCCTTGTGGCGTCTGCAGATCCTGGGTGGGCGAGAGGAGTGCCACCTCTATCCTCATCAAAGGGGCGCGGATCATATCTGCCTTAACCCCGGCATTCTCTACTGTCTCCACCGCTTTTACGATCTGGTGGTCTCCCTCTCCCGACAGCATTGGTTGCAGCTTATCTGCGACATCAAGGGGAATCAGCCACTGATTGGCCCAAGTGTAGGGCTGGAGAATTTTCTCTTTGGTTCAAGCCGTCAGGCGCTGGGACGGGTGGGGGCGGTTTTGAGGGACTTGCAGGGAGGAACCTGTTTTTACTGTAACAAGGCGATACACGGGAATGGTGAGGTAGACCATTTCATCCCCTGGCGTCGTTATCCAATCGATTTGGGCCACAACTTCGTACTGGCACACGCCAACTGTAACCGGAGCAAACGGGATTTTCTCGCTGCTCCCGAGCACAGGGATGCTTGGTACGAGCAGAATATCCTGACTCACGGGGCCTACCTTGCTGACGAGCTGGCTCCCTTGGTGAGCGTCGATGCCGAGCGTTCTACATCAATCGCCACTTGGGCGTATCAGCAAGCACTCCGTGAGCATGCCCGGTTGTGGCGTGGTATTGACGAGTTTGTGGACGTGACAACCCCAAGTGTGGGGATGAGTAATCCAGGCTTTTCTAGGTTCTTTTGAAACAGATGTGAAAAAGCCCAGCCATAAGGCTGGGCTTTAGAATTTGGCTCCCTCGACAGGACTTGAACCTGTGACATACGGATTAACAGTCCGCCGTTCTACCGACTGAACTACGAGGGAAAAGTGGCTCCTCCTACTGGACTTGAACCAGTGACATACGGATTAACAGTCCGCCGTTCTACCGACTGAACTAAGGAGGAATTGCCTGTCTCGTCAAGACGGGGCGAATATTAATGACCAGGGCGGCGGGTGTCAACCCGCGAATTTCCCGAAAACCGGATTTTCAGACTGTTTGCCCAAAAGTTGCGCTTTGCGGTTTATTTTCAGCACAATCAGTCCCTTGCTATCACAGCCCCCAACCGGCGCAGGGGTTATTGGCTCGGTTCGCCTCAACCTGATGATGCCTGCATGATGTCGTGAACGTGCTGGTAACCAGATGAGGCTCAAATGGTAATCTTTGTGGCTAAAAGGGGGAGAGCTGGAGTCAAGATCGGCGATTTGGCGGCAAATAGGCCAAATAATGGGTGAGCGCGTGTTTCATTGATCCTGCCCATCGAAAAAGTGGTCCGTCTGGCGTAAGGTTACGCAGGATACCATCGCCGCGTCGACAGCCCTGCCGGCCCTTGATGATGATCGGGCGCCGGATCTCTCCGGCCTTTATCTCCCTCTTCTGGTATTACGATATACATGCACAAGCAAGCCTCTTTAAATAGCGTGAAGCTCGCCATAGCCTTACGCCAGTCCTGTATTGATGAACCCTACAGCATGGCCCGCTTCGGCCGTGATCTTATCGCCGGTGTGACGGTGGGCATCATCGCCATCCCGCTTGCCATGGCGCTGGCCATCGCCAGCGGTGTGCCGCCGCAACACGGTCTCTATACCGCCATCATCGCCGGTATCGTGATCGCCGTGACCGGTGGCTCCCGTTACTCCATCTCCGGCCCGACCGCTGCTTTTGTAGTGATCCTCTATCCGGTCGCCCAGCAGTTCGGGGTCGGCGGTCTGTTGATGGCGACGCTCATCTCCGGCCTCTTTCTGGTGGCGATGGGGATGGCCCGTCTTGGCCGCCTTATCGAGTACATTCCCCCGTCAGTGACGCTGGGTTTTACCGGTGGTATCGCCATCGTGATCGCTACCTTGCAGATCAAGGACTTCTTTGGTCTGAGCGTGCCCGAGATGCCGGAAACCTATCTGGGCAAGGTCGAAGCGCTGGCCGCCGCCCTGCCAAGCTGGCAGTGGGGGGACACCCTGGTGGGGGTCGCAACGCTGGCCGTGCTGCTGCTCTGGCCGCGTCTGCGTCTGCCGGTGCCTGGCCATCTGCCCGCGGTGCTGGTCGGGGTGGGTCTGGGTTTTGGCCTCCATTACTTTGGGGTGGATGTGGCCACCATCGGCAGCAAATTCAGCTACACACTGGCAGATGGCACGCAAGGGATGGGGATCCCGCCCATCGCGCCGACCCTTGTGATGCCCTGGGCCTTGCCTGGGCCGGATGGTTTGCCGGTTGAATGGAACCTGGCGGCCCTTGAGCGGCTGCTGCCTGCTGCCTTCTCCATGGCAATGCTGGGGGCGATCGAGTCGCTGCTCTGCGCCGTGGTGCTCGATGGGATGACCGGTCGCAAACACAGCTCCAACGCCGAGCTGGTGGGGCAGGGGCTTGGCAACATCTTCGCCCCCTTCTTTGGCGGTATTACCGCTACCGCAGCCATCGCCCGCTCTGCCGCCAACGTGCGCGCCGGCGCTACGTCCCCCATCTCGGGGATCGTCCATGCGCTGGTGGTGCTGGCCGCCATTCTGGTGCTGGCGCCCTGGCTCTCCTGGTTGCCGCTCTCAGCCATGGCTGCCTTGCTGCTCATCGTGGCCTGGAACATGAGTGAAGCGCACAAGGTGGTGGAGCTGATCCGTCGTGCCCCCAAATCTGATGTACTGGTGCTGCTGGTCTGCCTGTCACTCACCGTCATCTTCGACATGGTCATCGCCATCACCTTCGGGGTGATCTTGGCTTCCCTGCTCTTTATGCGCGAAATCGCCAAGATGACCAAACTGCATGACTTGGCCGAGCACAAGCGCTATACCCACGAGGTGCCGGACAACGGCCTGATCTACAAGATCAACGGCCCGCTCTTCTTCGCCGCGGCCGAACGGGTCTTTGCCGAGCTGGAAGCGCAAGTGAAAGGGCACCAGGTGCTGGTATTGCAGATGGAGGCGGTCTCCATCCTCGATGCGGGTGGCCTCTCTGCCTTCCTCCACTTTGGCAAACAGATGGCCAAAGCCGGTGTCGAGTTGCGGGTGGCCGAATTGCAGTTCCAGCCACTCAAGACCCTGGCCCGCGCCAAGGTGCGGCCGCAGCCCGGCAAGCTGGAGTTTTACGGCTCGCTGGAAGAGGCGCTCAAAGGTGAACATTTGCACGAAGCGGCAGTAAATTGATTGAAAGGGATACGAAACGGCATGTTTTTGGTCACTTGGTTCGGATATTGAGCAAACGAACGCAAAAAGTAAAAATTTGCATTGACCAAAAGCCGTGGTATCCCTTACATTACGCCCCGTCGTCGCGGCACGGTCCGCGAGCGAATGTGCAGCTCAAGCACATAAAGCAGTGAGCAAAAATTTGGTGAGGTGTCCGAGTGGCTGAAGGAGCACGCCTGGAAAGTGTGTATACGGCAACGTATCGAGGGTTCGAATCCCTCCCTCACCGCCAAATGATAGCCCCAAGTGATTGAATCACTTGGGGTTTTTCTTTATGTGTGGATTTTGCTGTGCCATCCACTATGCCATTAGATGTTGGCTGTGGTGCTATCTTGTTGAATCATTTTGGACAGACTAGTCGATACACACGCCGACGGCGCTCGGCTCCTGTTAACACTTCGACCATCATTTCGTTGTGACTATTACTGAACATAGTTCTAAGACGACCTCTTAAGTTAAGAGGGGCGAAGTGTTTGGATCTTCAAGGGGCTAATCTAGAGCTCTACTGAGGAGCGAAGCAGTGCAAAGAAAGGACATCACCTAAACGGTCTCCAAGATGATTACATCACTATACTAAATTTTGAGCAGGAACTTACGTCCTTTCCCCTGTAGCTTTGCCTCGGCGATAGATAAAGGTAAATGGGCAAAATCCCGCACCACAAACGGAGCGATCGGTAAGACACCTCTGGCCAATGCGCAGAGCATATCTTCACCTGCCTGCACCAACCGATGCCACTGACGATCCGTGCCATAGACATGCTGAGCACCTAGCGCGATTTCGTGTAGGGAAAGGCAGCGGGTGAATGGAGGTCATGGACTTTGCTCCACGCGCCCCAACACCGTCACCATATGGCCGTAGTAACCAAGTGTTTCGCACAAGTCGGTGGCTTGGTCCTTCGAAACCAGATCGATGATGGCATGAAATAATTGGCTCTGTCCCAATTACGTGTTGAAAGGCTAATCTTGAAGTAGGCCATCACCTTGAGGGCTACCATCATGGATACCCCCGCCTTTCAACACCTGTTATCCCTCTTTCCCCAGTTAACCCTGCGCCAGCGCCGTGTTGCTCAACAGGAGTTCACTGCCCCCCATGCCATTACCTCGCTCAATGCACAGTTACCGGCATGCCGCGGTTGCCCTCATTGTCACGCCGATGCCGCCCAGCTGGCCCCTTGGGGTTGGAGCCGCGGACTACGTCGCTACCGTTGCAAACTGTGTCTGCGCACCAGCTCGGTGCTCACCAAGACGCCTCTGGCCCGCTTGCGTAAAGCCCAGTGCAGGGAAGACTACGCGCAAGCCCTCATCGAAGGGCTGACCGTCCGCCAGGCGGCGATGCGCTGTGGGGTCAGCAAAAACACCGCGTTCCTCTGGCGGCACCGTTTCTTGCGCGCGATGGCCACTCATCAAGCCACGCGTGAAGAAGGTATCGTTGAGGTGGATGAGACTTTCTTCCTCGAGTCATTCAAGGGGCAGCGGGGACTGCCGCGTCCGCCCCGACATCGTGGTGGTAAAGGGCGAACCCGGGGCACCGGACGGGATTATATTCCGGTGATGGTGGTGCAGGACCGGGCAGGCCACCATGCAGATTTTCAGTTGGAAGAGATGAATGCCGAGACGGTCATCGCGGTGTTGAAGCCGCTTGTTTCGCCGGATGCCGTGCTGTGTAGCGATGGTGCGGGTGTGTATGCCAGCTTCAGCAAAGTACAGGGCGTGACGCATCAAGTGGTA
>NZ_JBSTYP010000036.1:0-49966 GCF_054052405.1 Aeromonas aquatilis
TACTTTGGCGAGCAGAAGGGTACCACCAATCAGCAGTTGGCCACCTCTCGCCATTCATCCATGAGTGTCGCACTTATTATCTGAATTCCCGAACGATTTTATCATTAATGTTGCTGGGCAGGTAAGTTTCCCGAATGAAGCTGTGGTTGAAATAAACAGACCTGCCAGTTAATTGATACGTTGCGGATGTAAACATTTACGCCAGGGCTGACACTTATTTCCATTATTCGTATTCGGCATATTTGGCGGAGTGAATTACGCCATCCTGTCAGATAAATCCGCCCCAATGGCGACAGCGCTTATCCTCCCAGCCGAGTCAGCAGCACGCCGCCAGTGATAATGGCCGCCGCCGTCAGCCGCATGCGCCCGAGCGGCTCTTTCAGCAGCCAGACCGAGAGCAGCATGGCAAACAACACGCTGCTTTCGCGCAGGGCCGCGACCACGCCAATAGGGGCTTGGGTCATGGCCCAGATAACAATCCCGTAGGCGAGCAGTGACATGGCGCCTCCCGCCATGCCTGACATTGCATGGCGGCGGATTTGGCGCCACGCGTTGCGCCTCTGGTGGACGATCAACACCAGCAGCATCGCCAGCCCGGTACAGGCAAAGAGCCAGAGTGTGTAGCGTACCGGTTCTCCCCCTGCGCGGGCGCCAGCCCCATCCGAGAGGGTATAGGTCGCCGTGAACATGGCCGTGATCAGTGCCGCCCGAACCGCTTTGCTGGCAAGGCGCTGCTGCCCACCTCGCCAGGCCATCAGCAAGACCCCCATGATCAGCACGCAGGCGCCGACGATGCCGCCGTAACCTGGGTAGTCCCCCAGCAGCAGGGCACTTAACACCATGGCGAGTAGCGGGGCACTGCCACGGGCCAGCGGATAGATCTGACCAAAATCCCCCTGATTGTAGGCATGACTGAGAAACAGGCAGTAACCGGTATGGAGCAGGACTGAGAGGCCGAGCCAGGGTAGCTCGGCAGTAGAGGGAAGCCCCATGGGCAGCAGCGCGACGGCGGCGATAAGCCCTGAGAAGATCGCCACCAGTGACACCCCCACCAGCCGCTCTTCGCCAATTTTGACCAGCGCATTCCAGCTGGCGTGAAGCAGGGCGGCCAGCAGAACGGCAAAAAAGACGGTGGTGCTCATGGGAAAGGGCTCTCGGGCGATGGGGGTCAACAGCATACCCGCCCGGAGCCTGACTGGCCGAGATCTTTATCAAGGCTTCGGCTTTTCGGGGCTCGCCTCCTGCGTGGTGGCGTTACCCAGTTGCCCCAACACCAGTTTGGGATGGGGGTCGGTCTGCAGCGGTATATCTTGCAGCTCGGTTCCCTGCTGGTGGCGATGGATGATCCCTGCTGCCATCTTGCCCAGCGCCTCGTAGCTGCTGATTGTGCCAACGCTGCAGCCGTGTTCGACGAACAGCTCGGCACTGCAGATGGTAGGGATGGCCGCTTCGTTGAGTGCATTCAGCAAACGGGGGGCGATGGAGAGCAGATAGCTGTCTGCGGCCAGAAAGACGATGTCGTTTTTGGCATCCTGTTGCAGCCGCTTCAGTTCGTTGTCCAGCCGCCGTGGGTCAGGGGCCATTCGCCAGGTGACCATCTGCCACTGATAGCGTTTCGCTTCATTGAGCAGCATATCGGCCACCAGCAGGGTGTTCTGCTCACGGGGGTTGAAGGGTAGCAGCAGCCGTTTGCTGGTGGTCAGATGCTCGCTGGCGTTGGCCAGTTGCAGTGCCATCGGCACCATGTTGCTTACCCCGGCCACCATGCTGTTCTGGGCTTTGTCTTCCGAGAGGATGTCTGCCCCGACCGGACCGGAGACCACATTGAAAATCAGAGGCTTGCGGTTGGCCACCAGACTCTTGGTCATGGTGGTGGCGGTGGTGCCAAAAGTGTAGATGTAGTCGTATTCGGCCAGTTTCGGCAGCATCTGCTGGCGCAGCATGGTTGCCAGCGCCGTACGATCCTGATCGGCGTTATAGGTGGTGATGGTGGCCTGATAGCCAAGACGGGTCAGCTCTGCCCGAAAGCCCGCTTCGGCTGCGGTTTCACCGCGCCACAGCACCATGGCGATAGAGAGGGCGTGAGCGGGAAGAGCCAGCAGCAACAGCAGGACGAAAGGCAGCCTGACCATGATCATCTCTCCGGCGATACATCTACTGTTGAGCCTAGGCTACTTTATCCGGTCGTGAACGACGCCCAGCAAAAAGCGCGATGGCAAGCCATCGCGCTTTGGGGATCCGCAAAACCTCGATTAGAAGTCGTAGCGGGCAGCCAGTTGGAAGTCATCCTTGACGTTGAGCTTGCCGCTCTCCTTGCTGTCCAGATTGTTGATACGGTACTCACCAATCACCCGCAGGTTCTTGTTGAATTTGTACTGGGCACCCAGGGTGTAGTAATCCACGTTGTCTTTCTTGATGCCAGCCTTGTCCTGTTCCTGCTTGTTCCACAGGGCCATCAGACCGAAGCCGTTCTCGAAGTTGTAGCCCAGCGCAGCTTCCCAACCGGTGTGATCGGTGCCGGTCGCGATGAAGTCGCTGCCATCGGCATAGCTCAGGGCGGCGTAGGCGGCCTTGTTGTCGAACTTGGCGGAGATCAGCCACAGCTTGGCATCTTCTTCACCGCTCTTGTCGCGGATACCTATGTTGTAGGCGGTACCCAGAGACAGGTTGAACGGGAAGGTATAGGCCACGGCAGCACCGTAGGCGGCGTCGCTATCCTTGCTGGTGGTCTCTTCGGTGTCACCACCGTCGAACTTGTAGCTGGTGTCGAGCTGGAAGCCATTGAACAGGCCGGAGTATTTCAGCACGGAACCGGCGCGGTTGGTGGCGAAGGTGTCGGTCTTGGCGCCCAGCGCGTCGTTGCCGTAGCCGTCGGAGAGGGAAACATCAGTCCAGTCGGCCAGGAAACCCGGGGCCCCTTTCTGGCGACCGAAGGTCACGGTGCCCCAGTCAGCGCCGACACCGGCGAACGCCAGGCGGGTGCGCAGGTTGTCGGAGTTCTCGCTGATGGTCTTCTCGCTGTCATTGATATACATCTGTACTTCGTACTGAGCCAGAGCCTTCAGGCCGCTCTGGATCTGGGTCTCGGCCTTGGCGCCGAAACGGACAAACTGGTTGGCACCCTGCTTGTCGCTGTATTCGCTTTTCGGTTTGCCGCTGGCATCCAGTTCCTTCTTGTCACCAAAGAAGTGGCCAGCGTAGATACGGCCATAGAGATCCAGCAAAGAGGTGTCATTTTTATACACTTCAACGGCTTGAGCCTGGAAGGCTGCGGTGAGAGTCAGTGCCACTACAGTCAGCTTTTTCATCTTAATCCCTTGTGTTGCAAGCTTTTGTTTTGAAGACGGGGCCATGCTAGGCCGCAGGGATGACAGCGGGGTGACAGTTGGGTGAAGAGTCGATGGCAGTTGGATTGCAATTGGATGAATTGGCTACATTCTTGCTCGCAACGGCTACTTTTGTGCGCAAAGGTTTGCCCTTGTGGTAGAATGCCGCCCGTTTTCGAGCTCCATAGGTTGGATATGCGATGAGACGTGAACTGGCAATCGAGTTTTCCCGAGTGACGGAAGCGGCTGCACTGGCTGGCTACAAGTGGCTCGGACGTGGTGACAAGAATATCGCTGATGGTGCGGCCGTAGCGGCCATGCGCCACATTCTCAACCAGATCGAGATCGATGGTGAGATTGTGATCGGCGAAGGTGAAATTGATGAAGCGCCGATGCTCTATATCGGCGAGAAGGTCGGTACCGGACACGGCGACGCGGTGGATATCGCGGTCGATCCCATCGAGGGTACCCGCATGACCGCCATGGGTCAGGCCAACGCGCTGGCGGTGCTGGCGGTGGGCGACAAGGGTTCCTTCCTGAAGGCGCCTGACATGTACATGGAAAAGCTGATCGTCGGGCCCAAGGCCAAAGGCGCCATCGACTTGAATCAGGCTCTCGAGCTGAATCTCAAGTCCGTGGCCAAGGCGCTGGGCAAGCCGCTCTCCCGTCTGACCGTCATTACCCTGGCCAAGCCGCGTCATGACAAGGCGATCAAGGAGATGCAGGGGCTGGGCGTGCGGGTGTTCGCCATTCCTGATGGTGACGTTGCCGCCTCCATCCTCACCTGTCTGCCGGACAGCGAAGTCGACATGCTGTATGGCATCGGCGGCGCACCGGAAGGGGTGATCTCCGCTGCGGTGATCCGCGCGCTGGATGGCGACATGCAGGCCCGTCTGGTGCCGCGTCACCGGGTCAAGGGCGACAGTCCGGAAGTGCGTGCATTGGGCGAGCAGGAAATTGCCCGCTGCGAAGCGCTGGGTATCGATGTCAATAAGGTGCTCAAGCTGGAAGACATGGCGAAGAATGACAACGTCATCTTCTCCGCCACAGGCATCACCAAGGGTGACCTGCTGGATGGCATCACCAGCGATGGCGTGATGGCGACCACCGAGACTCTGTTGATCCGTGGCAAGTCGCGTACCATTCGTCGTATCAAGTCGATCCATTATCTTGAGCGTAAAGACAGCGTAGTGCGCGACATTATTCTGTGATGTGGTGAGTGCTGGTCGGCGGCAAGTCCCGCACTATGTGCCGCCGTATCAAGTCGATCCATTACCTGGAACGCAAAGACAGCGTGGTATGAGATATCATCCTGTGATGATGGCTCGCTGAACCGGCTGTGTCTGAAGCCCGATCGCCCGTGCGGTCGGGCTTTTTGTTGTGCGCCAGCTACGTTTGTGCCGCCGCTTCGGCTATGGTGGCTCAGACCGTCCCAAAGGAGTGGAGTCTATGGAGTGTCGTAGCGGCTGCGCTGCCTGTTGCATCGCCCCCAGTATCAGCAGTGCCATTCCCGGTATGCCAGATGGCAAACCGGCTGGCGTCCCCTGTATCCAGCTCGATAGCGCCCTCGGCTGCAAGATTTTCGGTCAACCGGAGCGACCGGCGGTGTGTGGCGGTTTTCGCCCCATGATGGATGTGTGCGGCAGCCATCGCGCTGAGGCCATCTGGCTGATCGGCGAGCTGGAGCGGCTCACCACCTGACGAGAGAAGGGTGAAGAGATAAAAAAGAGGCCGCATCATGCGGCCTCTCGCGTTTCTGTTCGCCGGGGATCAGATCCCCGCCAGCTCCAGTGCCTGACGATAGTACTCGTTGGCCTTGTTGGTAAGGCGGCGTTTGTCCATCAGCTGGCCGAGGGCGTGGTAGGCGGCGGCGCTCGGCGCCCGCTCCACCTCCTGTTCCAGCAGCTTCTGGGCATCATCCAGTTGGCCTGCCAGCAGATAGAGCTGGGCCAGTGCGGTGTCCACCTCCGGTTGCCCCTGCTGCTTTTGCAGCAGCGCCAGCAGCGGCTGGTAGCTGTCGAGTTTCAGCTTGGGCAGGCGAGCCAGCAGCTGTGGCATCGGTTGTTTGCGCAGCGCCTCCTGCCACAGGGTGGCGGCTTCGCCGTCGGCGCCCAGCTGGCGCAGCAGATCGCCGTAGCAGGCCAGCAGTTCCGGCTCAAGGCGCAGCTTGCGCGGCAGATCCTGCCATACCGCCTTGAGGGTCTCGAGGCTGCCGTCAGCCTGTTGCAGGCGGCCACACCAGGCCTGTTGCAGCAGGTCTTCTTCCTGTTTCGGGGTCAGCTTGCCCACCTTGTGCAGTGCCGGGATCAGGTCGCACAAGGCGCTCCAGTCCTGACGGGCCAGATGCACCTGGCGCAGCTGATCCAGCACCATGGGGTGGCGCGGGTTGAGGGCGTAGACCGACTCCAGCATCGCCAGCGCGGTATCGTACTGGCCCTGCTCGATCTGCAGCTGGGTCTGGGTCAGGGTGAGCGCCAGCTCGGCTTTGGGATTCTCCTCCTGCGCTTTTTGCAGGTATTGATCCCGGCGGGCGTCGTCACCACGGGCCTGTGCCGCCTTGGCGGCGCTCAGGTAGTTGAGCAGCGGGGTGTCGCTGTTGCTGGCCCCCTTGATCATCAGCTTTTCAGCCTGACTGTAGTGCCCTTCGGCCATCGCCAGGGTGGCGGCCACGGTCTGTTGATTGGCCTTGCGGCGGCGGCGCGAGCCGTACCAGCCGAGGGTTTTGCGGCGCAGGCCGAATACCCGGCCCAGCAGCCACTCGACGATCAGCAGGGCGCCGTAGAACAGCACGGCCAGGATCACCGCGCTGGTGACGGAGGATTCGATGGTGTAATTGCCAAGGGCAATCAGCACATAGCCCTTGTTGCCGGAGGCTTGCGGGCCAAAGATCAGCCCTGCGACCATCACGGCAACCAGAATGATTATACGGATCATGGTGCCCTCCTCAGCTGCTGGCCAGAATGCGTTGCAGGCGTTCGGTCAGCACCTGCTCCAGCATGGCCTGGGTCTTGAATTGGGCCGGATAGTCGATCTGGATCTGCTCACCCTTGAGCTTGTCGATCTCGCCCTGCATGTAGCGGGTGGCGCTGTTGTCGGTGTCGAAATACTGGGTCAGCCAGCGCTGGGCCTTGTCCAGGCTGTCTTCGTAGAGCGCCTGCTGCTCGCGATAGACGGAGAGCTGGGCCTGCAACAGCTTGGTCTTGAGGTTTTCACGCAGGAAGATCTCCTGCTGCGGCGAGAGTAGTGCCTCGACCGCGCCATCGCGGCGACGGATGGTGACGAAGTTCTCGGTGAACTTGACCCAGTTCTTCTTCAGGTTGCTCTCCCACTCGTCGGGATTGGTGCTGACCGCCTGATCCGGCTCGGCTTTGGCTTCCGGCATGCTGACGGTGGAGAGGGGCAGCAGCTCGATCTGGTCGGACAGTGCAGCCAGCTTGAGGGTCAGTCCCTCGCGGTCGATGCGCGGCATCCCCTTGAGCTTGGCGATATCCTCGGCCAGCGCCTTGCGGATCGGCATCAGGCTCGGGTCGTTGAGGGCGGCGATGCGCTCGTCAGCGTTGCCGAGCAGGGTGATGGCGGAGACGAGGTCATGCTCCAGCCACAGTTTGCGGCCCGCCATCCGTACCAGATACTCGGATTCGGCCAGCATCCAGTCGTTGGGGCGCTTGTCATTCAGATCCAGTACCCGGTTCTGCAGACCCTGCATCTCCCCTTGCAGTTGCTGCTGGGTTTGATCCAGCGCAGCCAACTGCTCGGCATCCTTGCTGCTGGTCTGGTCGATCTTGCTCAGGGCGCTCGCCAGCTGCTGCTTGAGCTGGGCCAGCTCGGCCTGCTGGGCAACGGCATTCTTGTGACCGTGCAGATAGAGACCGCCGGTCAGGCCAAGGGCCAGCATGATGGCAACCCCTCCCAGTACGGCACCGGAGCGGCTCTTGCTGCCATTGACCGCAGCGGTCGGCTGGGGTTTGACCTGGGATTCTTGTTGTTCTGTCATTCCATCTTCCTCAGTTCCAGTGCGGCCGTCAGGGCCTGGTTGGATGCACCTTGGGCAATCGTGATATGGATAAAGCCCGCGGAGTGGGCCATCTCGGCCACGCGCGGACTGGGGACCACCAGCAGGCGGTCAAAAAGCCAGGGCCGCTGGTGGTCGGGAACCAGCTCCAGCAGCTGTTGCAGCAGTTCACCACTAGTAATGAGCAGGCTGTCCAGCCCCGCTGCCTGCCAGTGGCGGGTTAATTTGTCCCCGTCTAGCTCGGGGTAGTGGCGCTCATAGGCCGCACAATAGTGCACCAGAGCACCGCGTGAGGCCAGTGTGCTGGCGATGAGATCCCGCCCGCCATTGCCGCGCAGGATCAGTACCCGTTTGCCTGCTACCTGCTGCAGGGCGGGCAGGGCCAGCAGCCCTTCGCTACGCGGGTCATCCGGGCAACTTGCCGTGATGCCGATGGCTGCAAACGCATCTGCGCTGGCCTGACCCACCGCAAAGTACTCAATATGTGGCCAGGTCTGACCAGTTTGCAACAGAAAATCGTGTGCAAAATGAACGGCATGGATGCTGACGGCGATAACCGCGTTGGCACTGCGCAACAGGTCGGGCAGGAGAGGGAGTTCACTGCCCGCCACGGTTTCCAGCAGCGGGCAGCAGAGTGGTGCATGACCGTGGGGGGGCGCCCCCAGCGCCCCCCCCCCCGGCGGGGCGGCCCGGCCCCCCCGCCCGCGGCGCGGGGGCGGCCCCGGCCCCCCCGCGCGCCCGCCCCCCCCCCCCCCCCCCCCCCCCGCGGCCTGAGCGGCCGGACGCACCACCAGCGGGGTCATGCGCGGTAGACCTCGGCCAGGATCTCGTCGGCACCGGCGGCCAGCAGGCGCTGGGCCAACTGCTCGCCGAGGGCCTCACCATCGGCCAGCGGACCGCGGATCTCGTCGCGGATTACTTGGGTGCCGTCCGGGCTACCCACCAGACCGCGCAGCCAGATCTGCTCGCCTTCGACCAGTGCGTAGGCACCGATAGGGACCTGACATCCCCCTTGCAGGGCGCGGTTCATGGCGCGCTCGGTCAGCACCCGGGCGCGGGTCTCGGCGTGCTCCAGCGGCGCCAGCAGGGCGTGCAGCTCAACATCGTCGAGGCGGCACTCGATGCCGACAGCGCCCTGACCGTTGGCCGGCAGGCTCTGTTCCGGCTCGATAAAGGCGGTGATGCGGTGCGCCATCTCCAGTCGTTTCAGACCGGCGGCGGCGAGGATAATGGCGTCGTACTCACCGGCATCCAGCTTGGCGAGGCGAGTGTTGACGTTGCCACGCAGGTCGCGGATCACCAGATCCGGGCGCGCCGCGCGCAGCTGGCACTGGCGGCGCAGGCTGGAGGTGCCGACTACGGCCCCTTGCGGCAGTTCGGCAATGGCCTTGAAACGGTTGGAAACGAAGGCATCGCGGGGATCTTCCCGTTCGCAGATGGTGTGCAGGCCGAGCCCCTCGGGGAACTCCACCGGAACGTCTTTCATGGAGTGAACGGCGATATCGGCCCGTCCTTCCAGCATGGCGGTCTCCAGCTCCTTGACGAACAACCCCTTGCCGCCTACTTTGGCCAGCGGGGTATCGAGGATCTTGTCACCCTGAGTGCTCATGGGCACCAGTTCGACCTGCAACTGCGGGTGCAGGGCTTCGAGCCGGTCTTTGACAAAGTTGGCCTGCCACAGGGCCAGCGGGCTCTTGCGAGTGGCAATTTTCAGGGTTCGGGCTGCCATATCAATCAGTTGTTTCATTTTTAGAAGGGAATCGATATTACCACCCTTTGCCCGGGCTTTCATGGCGGAGCCGGCAAAAGCGGGGCCAAGCTCAAAAATGCATGCTGAAAATGATTTTCATTAAGCAAGTGGTGTTGATTAATTCATTGAATGTATTGGAATTTAATGATTTCCCCTGATACTTGATGTGGTCATACCAGAAATAATCTGGCGTTTAGCTGAAGGCTTGTTTACCACCGCTGTTTGCATTGTTAACATGATCACACTTTTTTGACGTATCCCCTTTTGGTGCGTCATTTTCACTTAGGTGATAGGCAGGGCATTGCAGGAACACATCGATACGCTGGTTGCGCGTTATGACGACATTACCCGTCTCAAGACGCAACGGGCGTTAGGCCTCATGAGTCGCTATGGGCAGCAGGTATTCCAACTGCTGCCTGTCATGCTGCACTTCAATCATCCCCTGCTGCCCGGTTATGTCTCCGGTGATGTCCCTTATGGCATCTGGAGCTTCAGCGCCACCGTCGAGCAGCAAGCCTTTATCGATGACCTCTGCCGCAATGCCAACTGCCAGAGTGGTTTTGCCACCCATGATCGAGCCATTCAGGGGCTCTACTCCATGGGCAGCACCTCCTCCATCGGGCAATGCTGTCACTCCGATCTCGATATCTGGGTCTGCCACGTGGCCGGTTTGTCGCAGGAGCGGCTCGATCTGCTGGAGCTGAAGTGCCAGCAACTCTCCAAGTGGGCCGAACAGCGCGGGGTCGATCTCAACTTCTTCCTGATCCCGGAAGACAAATTCCGCCAGACCAACGATGCCCAGATGCAGGGGGAGAGCTGCGGCAGTGCCCAGCACTTGCTGCTGCTCGACGAGTTCTACCGCAGTGCCATGCGTATCGCGGGCAAACGCTTGATCTGGTATCTGGTGCCCACCGAGTATGATGATCACTACGATGAGTATGTGAACGAGCTGTTCGAGAGCGGCAAGCTCAAGCAGGATGACTGGCTCGATCTCGGCAGTTTTGACCGTATTCCGGCTGAAGAGTATTTCGGCTCCGCCCTGTGGCAGCTCTACAAGGGGATCGACTCCCCCTACAAGGCGGTGCTCAAGTCGGTGCTGATGGAAGCCTACTCCCACGAGTATCCCAACACCCGCCTGCTGTCGATGATTGGTCGCGACTGGTTCCAGCACAACGAGGGGATGCACTACCGGCTCGACAACTACTGTCTGATGCTGGACAAGGTGACCAACTACCTCAAGTCCATCGGCGACATGGCGCGGCTCGATCTGGTGCGCCGCTGCTTCTACCTCAAGGTGTGCGACGGTCTCAGCCATCCCAAGGATGATCACTCCCCCGAGTGGCGTCGCGAGCAGATGAGCCAGCTGGTCTCCTACTGGGGCTGGAGTCAGGACAAACTCTATCAGCTCGATCATCGCCATGAGTGGAAGATCGAAGAGGTGAAGATCGCTCACGCCGAGCTGCTGGAAGCTCTGATGCAGAGCTACCGCAACCTGATCCAGTTCGCCCGCCGCAACAACATCAGCGAGTCGATCAACCCGGAAGATATCGGCATTCTGTCGCGCAAGCTCTACGCCGCGTTTGAGAGCCTGCCGGGCAAGGTGCAGCGCATCAACCTCAAGATCGCACCTGATCTCAGCGAGCCGGATCTCAGCTTCGTGCAGGTGCCGCACGGTCGCCTCAATCGCGCTGGCTGGTATCTCTACAAACATTCGCTGGAGCCGGTGGACATCATTGGTCGCGCGCCGCTGGAGTTCAACGGTTACATCAGCAAGCTGGTCTCCTGGGCCTACTTCAACGATCTGTTGACGCCCCAGTCGCGGGTGCACCTGTTCAATCAGGGCTCGGATCTGCACATCGACAATCTGCACCAGTTCTGCCGCGATCTCTCCGGCTGCTTCCCCGAAAAGTACCCGCTGGCCACCAACCTGGCCCTCAGCAGACCATGCGAGATCCGTCAGCTCTCCATCTTCCTCAATCTGGAGATGGATCCGACCAGCCATTGGGTCGGTCAGGTGATCGAATTTGACGCCAACACCGTGGATGTCTTCTCGTTCGGCCGCAATCAGGAGTGTCTGGTCGGCTCGGTGGATCTGGTCTACCGCAACTCCTGGAGCGAGATCCGTACCCTGCACTTCCAGGGGGATGAAGCTGTGGTCGATGCCCTCACCACCATCCTCGGCAAGATGCATCAGGATGCCGCCGCCCCCGAGATGATCGAGGTGTTCTGCTACAGCCAGCACTTCCGCTCTCTGGTGCGCTCCCGTTTCCAGACCCTGGTGGCGGAGTGTATCGATCTGCGCCTGGCCCGCGACAAGCAACAGCTGGTCAAGACCATGGCCCTTGGCCGCGAGAAGTACGGCATCTTCTTCGAGCGGCGCGGGGTGTCGGTGAAGAAGCTGGAAAACGCCATCGATTTTTACCGTCACATCTCCCACAACAAGCTGGATCACCTGCCGCTGCGGCTCGACAAGACCCACAGCCAGCATCTGCCGAGCATCGTCGATGCCTACGCCAGCGAAGGCTTGGTGCAGTTCTTCTTCGATACCCGGGATGCGGGCACCAACATCTACATCCTCGATGAGGCGAACAGGGTGGAGATCTACCAGCACTTTGCCGGCAACAAGGATGAGCTGGTGGCGGGGGTCAACCGCTTCTACACCTCCAATCACGAGCGGTTCAGCGATGATGGGCAGTTCATCAACTTCAACCTGCCGCAGTACTACGAGATAGTACAAGTGAATGACGAGCTGGATGTGATCCCCTATCGCAGTCAGGGCACTCTGCGCGAACAGGTGCCGCCCGCTCGAGAAGTGGGCTGACCCGTCAGTTGGAATCGCCATAAAAAACGGCCTGCAGATGCAGGCCGTTTGCTATTGCGGTTGCTCAGGCGCCGAGGCGAGCCAGCAGCCAGCTGCGAATGTCGCCGAGCTGCGGACGGCAGATCTCGTGACGCATCGGATACTCGTGCCACTCGGGGGCGAGCCCGGCGCTTTCCAGCCGGTTTTTGGCATCCCAACCGAGCGACAGGCTCACCACATCGTCGTAGATGCCGTGCATGTAGCTGATGGGCAGGGTGCGAGCGGCCTCGCTCATCTCGCCGAGCAGTTTGTCGGGGGCGGCCAGATAGGTGGACATGCAGAGCAGGCCCGCCAGCGTTGTCTGATAGCGCAGCGCGGTGAAGGAGGCAATCACCCCGCCCTGAGAGAAGCCCGCCAGCACGATGCGTTCGGGGGCAAACCCGTCGGCCACCAGTTGATCGAGCAATGCGGCAATCTGGTCGGCTGATTCACGGACATGGGACTCCACGGCCCGCTCGGCGGGATCCTCGAAGCTTTTGATGTCGTACCAGCCGCGCATCTTGTAGCCCATGTTGATGGTGATGGGGCGCTCGGGAGCATCCGGCAACAGGTGACGCACCGGTAGCTCGGCGGGCAGATCCAGCGCCTCCACTAGCGGGGCGAGACCGGCGCCGGAATCACCCAGCCCGTGTAGCCAGACCACCGCATGACGGGCGCCCTGCGGGTGCAGGTCGATCATGGGAACACCACCTCTTCGCCCGCCTGGGCGGTGCAGGATTGGCTCAGCAGCGCCTTGAGCTCGTGGCCGAAGCGGTTGTCGATCCAGGTGTCACCCTGCAGTTCGAAGTGGAAGCCGTTCTCGCGGGTGGCGACCCAAATTTGGTGCAGTGGCTCCTGCTTGTTGATGATGACCTTGGTCTTGTTCTCGAAAGAGAGGGTCAATACGCCGCCGTTGCGTTCGCAGTCGATATCCGGATACCCCTCGTCGAGCGTGTCTTCCACATATTGGAAAAAGGCGTCGGTCAGGGCGTGATACTCGTGATCCTTCATCGGTTTATCCTGTTGCTTTTAACAATGTGAGTGCGATTATAGAGGGCCAAAAATTTTTTCGCAGCGAACCATTATGATCACTCAGTTCACCAAGTGTCTGCTTGCCACTCTTCTGTCCCTCGGGCTGGCCGCGTGCGGTCTGAAGGGGCCGCTCTATATGCCGCCCCCCGAGCAGCCACAGAGCCAGAGTACACCGCAAGCAGCACCGCCTGCGACCACTGAGGCTGCCACCGAGGCCGTGCCGCACTAATGCCGCACCCATTCTAGGAAGGAACCGCCCCCTTGGATCACTTTAACTACGACGCCGACGGCCAGCTTCAGGCCGAGCAAACCTCGCTGCAACAGCTTGCCGAGCAGTACGGTACCCCGCTTTACGTCTACTCCCGTGCGACCCTCGAGCGCCACTGGCACGCCTTCGACAAGGCCGCTGGCGATATTCCCCATCTGATCTGCTATGCGGTGAAGGCCAACTCCAATCTGGCGCTGCTCAACCTGCTGGCCCGACTGGGCTCGGGGTTTGACATCGTCTCCGGTGGCGAGCTGTCGCGGGTACTGGCGGCGGGTGGTGATCCGGCCAAGGTGGTCTTCTCAGGCGTGGCCAAGAGTGAGGCTGAGATGCGCCTCGCGCTGGATAAAGAGATCCTCTGCTTCAATCTGGAGTCGGAAGCCGAGCTGGAGCGCCTCAATCGGGTGGCGGGCAGCATGGGCAAGAAGGCTCGCGTCTCGGTGCGGGTCAATCCGGATATCGATGCCGGTACTCACCCCTATATCTCCACCGGCCTCAAGCAGAACAAGTTCGGCATTCCCATCGAGCTGGCGCCCGCCATCTATCGCAAGGCGGCCACGATGGCGAACATCGAGATCGTCGGGGTGGATTGCCATATCGGCTCGCAACTCACTGAATTGAATCCCTTTATGGAAGCGGCTGACAAGTTGCTGCGGCTGATCGATGGTCTGGCGGCGGAAGGCATTCATATCCATCATCTGGACGTGGGGGGCGGCCTTGGGGTCAACTACGGTTCCGAGCAGCCACCGCACCCGACCGAGTATGCCGAAGCGCTGAAGCAGAAGCTGGCGGGCCGGGATCTGACCCTGCTGTTCGAGCCGGGCCGCGCCATCGTCGCCAATGCCGGCGTGCTGCTGACCCGGGTCGAGTACCTGAAGCCGGGCGAGACCCGCAACTTTGCACTGATCGATGCCGGCATGAACGACATGCTGCGCCCCTCGCTCTACGGCGCCTGGATGAACATCATAGAGGTGGATAGCCGTGCCGGTCATGCTCCCGCGCTCTATGACGTGGTGGGCCCGGTGTGCGAGACCGGTGACTTCCTCGGCAAGGAGCGCACCCTGGCGATTGCCGAGGGGGCGCTGCTGGCGGTGCGTTCGGCCGGTGCCTACGGCTTTACCATGTCATCCAACTACAACACCCGTCCGCGCGCCGCCGAAGTGCTGGTGGATGGTGCCGAGGCGCACCTGATCCGCGAGCGTGAGCAGTTGGCCGATCTCTGGCGCGGTGAGCACCTGCTGCCCTGATGCAGTAGATAGAGACGACAGAATTTTACAGCCCTGACAGCACAGGAGTGCGCGATGTGTACAGATTGTTCCAGGATGCATGGGGCTGTGGCCAATGACTTCATAGTCGTTGATGGCGAGTATTTACAGCCCTAACAGCACAGGAATGCACGATGTTGATAGATTGTTCCAGGATGCATGGGGCTGTGGACAACGACTTCATAGTGGTTGACGGTGAGTTTTTACAGCCCTAACAGCACAGGAATGCACGATGTTGATAGATTTTTCCAAGATGCATGGCTTGGGCAACGACTTCATGGTGGTGGATGGCGTCACCCAGAAGGTATTTTTCAGCAATGACGTCATCAAGAAGCTGGCAGATCGCCACTTCGGAATTGGCTTTGACCAGCTGCTGCTGGTGGAGCCGCCCTATGACCCTGAACTCGACTTCCACTATCGCATTTTCAATGCCGATGGCAGCGAGGTGGAGCAGTGCGGCAACGGCGCCCGCTGTTTTGCCCGTTTCGTGCGCCTCAAGGGGCTGATCAACCGGGATCGCATCGCGGTCAGTACCGCCCGGGGTCGCATCGTGTTGCAGCTGGAGGGGGAGAATCAGGTCACGGTCAACATGGGGGTTCCCCAGTTTGAGCCGGGCAAGATCCCGTTCCGGGCCCAGAAGGCAGAGAAAACCTATCTGCTGCGGGCGCAGGAGCATACCGTGATGTGTGGCGTGGTCTCCATGGGCAATCCCCACTGCGTCATTGAGGTGCCTTCGGTCGCCGATGCGCCGGTCGAGACGCTCGGTGCCATCATGGAGCGCCACGAGCGTTTTCCCGAGCGGGTCAACGTCGGTTTCATGGAGATGGTCAATGCCACCGAGATCAAGCTGCGGGTGTTCGAGCGGGGCTGTGGCGAGACCCTGGCCTGCGGCACCGGTGCCTGTGCGGCGGCGGTGATTGGCATCAGTCAGGGCAAGCTCAAGGAGCGGGTCACCGTCAGCCTGCCGGGCGGCAAGCTGACCATCGCCTGGAAAGGGCCGGGCCAGCCGGTCTATATGACCGGGCCGGCCGAGCATGTGTTTGACGGCCAGATAGAGGTTTAGCCGATAAAGGTTCAGGTACGGGGGGCGTTGGCCCCCTTTGCCAATGATGTCGGGGCAGCTAGCCCCATTTCTCTGATGGATCAACCAATTTATGAGCGAACTCAAACGGCAGGAGCAATCGGTGGATGAAGCCACTGTGCTGGAGTACCTGGCCCGTTATCCCGAGTTTTTCCAACGCCATGCCGCCGTGCTGGACCGGATCCGCATTCCCCACGAGCGCAAGGGCTCGGTCTCGCTGGTCGAGCGCCAGCTGGAGCGTCAGCGCGAGCGGATCGAACAGCTGGAGCAGGAAATCACCGAATTGATGGGGATCGCCAGCGAGAACGAGCGGATCTTCCGGGTCTATGCCGATCTCTACGGCGAGCTGTACGGTTGCCAGACCCTGTTCGAGGTGAGTGCCGTGATGGGCAAGGCCTTTGTCCAGCGGCTGCGCCTGACCGGGCTGCGGTTCTGGCTCAATCCCAAGAAGTTTGCCCTGAGCGGGCCCGAGCAGCGCTTTCTGGCACAGGGCAAGCAGCTCGAATCCCTGCTGGGTCAGCGCCTGCCGGGGCAGGATTACTACTTTGGCCGCCTGAGCCAGAGCGAGAATCAGGCGCTGTTTGGCCATGATGTGCTGGTCAACTCGGTGGCCCTGATGCGGCTCGGCGATCTCGGCGTGCTGGCCTTCGCCAGCTCGGATCCCGGCCACTTTACTCCCCACAACGACACCCTGCTGCTGGGCCAACTGGGGCGCCTGCTGCAACTGCGTCTGCCCGAGTTGACTCATGGCTAGAACACCGGCCAGGGCGCCCGCCAAAGCTCCCGTCGTCGCACCGCCACTGCCTGCGGCACTGGCGGACGAGCTGGCGGCCTTTATCGAATACCTGAGGGTCGAGCGTCAGCTCAGCCCTCATACCCGCAATAACTATCAAGCCCATCTGGAGGCGATGACCACCGAGTTGGTGGCCCTCGGGCTCACTGACTGGGGTCGGCTCGAGGCGAGTCAGGTGCGCACTCTGGTGACCCGGATGCACAAGGGGGGCCTTGCTCCTCGTTCCCTTTCCACCAAGGTCTCTGCCCTGCGCAGCTTTTGCGACTGGCAGGTGCGGCAGGGTCGGCTGACCGCTAATCCGGCCCGTGGCATCGTCACCCCCAAACAGGGGCGGCCGCTGCCGAAAAACCTCGATGTGGACGAGATGCACCAGCTGCTCAACATCACCGACGAGCAGGATCCGCTGGCGGTGCGGGATCGCGCCATCATGGAGCTGATGTACTCCTCAGGGCTGCGTCTGGCCGAGCTGGTGGGGATCAATCTGGTGGATCTTAAGCTCGACGATCGCCAGCTCAAGGTGACCGGCAAGGGCTCGCGGGAGCGGGTGCTACCCATAGGCCGGATGGCGGTCGAGTGGCTGCAGAAGTGGCTCAAGGTGCGCCCGCTGCTGGCTGGGGACGAGAGCGAGGCGCTGTTTGTCTCCAGCCGCAAGCAGCGGCTGTCGGCGCGCTCGGTGCAGGCCCGCCTCGATGCTTGGGGCAACAAGCAGGCGCTCAACGCCCACGTCCACCCCCACAAGCTGCGCCACAGCTTTGCCACCCATATGCTGGAGTCCTCCGGCGATCTGCGGGCGGTGCAGGAGCTGCTGGGACATGCCGACCTCTCTACCACCCAGATCTATACCCACCTCGACTTCCAGCATCTGGCCAAGGTCTACGACAGTGCTCACCCCAGGGCCAAGCGTGACCCGGATGCGCAGGACGATGAATAACGGGCCCTGAGCCCGTGATGCAGAGGAGAGTCCATGCACTTCTATCGCCGCTGGCAGCCGGTTGCTGCCATCTCGTTTGACCTCGATGACACCCTCTATGACAACGGCCCCGCCATCGTGCGGGCCGAGCAGTGGATGCTGAGCCATCTGCGCAGCGAATATCTGGCCACCGCCATGCTCGACAAGCCGCGCTGGCTGGAACTCAAGCGCAGTGTGCTGAACGGTGCCCCCGAGCTGCGCCACGATGTCAGTCTGGCGCGCCAGCAGACCATCCGTACCGCCATGGTCGAGGGGGGGATGGCCGACCAGCAGGCCAGCCGCGAGGCGGAGCAGGTTTTTGCCGCTTTTCTGGCAGAGCGCTCGAAGATCGAGGTGAGCGAGTCCACTCATCAGCTGCTGGCCAGACTGGCCGCATGCTATCCGCTGGTGGTCATCACCAACGGTAATCTGGATCTGGCGCAGGCAGGACTGAAACGCTACTTCACGCTGGTCTGCAAGGCGGGGGCGGGCGCCAGAATGAAACCGGCGCCGGATATGTTTGAGCAGACCCGCAGCGCCCTCAAGCTGCCAGCAGATCGGATCCTCCATGTGGGGGATCATCACGAGACCGATGTGCTGGGTGCCCGCTTGCACGGCTTTCGCGCCGCCTGGCTCAACGAGCGGCAGCAACCGTGGCAACAGCTGCAACTGTTGCCGGACGTGGAGCTGACAGCACTGGAGGAGCTGGCCGAGCTGCTGCTCTGATGGCGCTGGCGGGTGGCCACGCTCAGGCGGTAATGGCTGTCAGCGAATCGCGATATATGGCAAGGGGTTACGCCCGCTATTTGCGACAAACCAACCCGAGCAGGGTGTAGCGGTCGCGCTGGTTGACGCGGCAGTAACTGATGCCGGCGGGCAGCGCCTGCTGCAGGGTGATGGTGCTGTTCTTATAGCGGCAGGCCAGATAGAGCGGGCGCAGGCTGCTATCGAGCTGGCTCCAGTAGTGGATCTCGTCGCTGTCGCCATTATCCGGTTTGAGTTGGGCCAGTTTGGCAGGATCTCCATCGAACAGGGTCAGATTATCGAGCCGGTGACTGAGGGTTTCGTCCGGTTTGCCATCGTCATTGCGGGTGAACGCCTGCCAGCCCTGCTGCGGGGTCAGCAGCTGCTGGTGAGTCTCAATGGTGGCGGGACAATCAAATTGCAGGCTGGCAGCAAGGGCCAGGGTGGTCAGTAACATGGCTGTTGTTCTCTCTTCACGTCCTCAATACGATGCCATGCTACGTCATCTTCCGCCGAACAGCCTCATCAGTTTATCAAGCAGATCAAGCTGTTGTGGAGGCTGTTTCATGGCTTCCGCCTCCCGCTCCAGCAGCGCCTGCTGCTCCTGCTGGCGGTCGCTCAGCACCCGGTAGAGGGGCTCGACCAGCGATTTGCGCTGCATCACCAGTTCCTGAAACATCCCCTGATTGATGCGATAGGTTTCGACGGTGGCCACCGCCCGTACCGTGAAGGAGCTGGGCTCGCCGGTGAGCAGGCTCAGTTCGCCAAAAAAGTCTCCCGCGTTGAGCGTACCGAGCTTCAGCTCTCGCCCCTCGACATTGACCAGCATCTCGGCTTCCCCTTTGACCAGCACGAACAGCCAGCTGGAGACATCTCCCTGCTCCAGCATGATGTCGCCGCTGACGAAGGGGGCGAACTTCACCTGATCGGCCAGCTGGATCAGCTCGTTCTCCTGCAGCATGGCAAACAGCGGCAGCTTGCGCAGGGTGTCGGTGCGTTCGGCAGTGTGGCGCTTGTGGCGGGCATCCAGATGCTGTTTCTCCTTGCTCATGAAGACGTTGAAGATCGGCGGGGTGAGGCGGCGATCGTTACGGCGCAGGGCGGCATCGATTAGGCTACGTACCATGGAGTCGGTCGGATCGTCGCGGGTCAGATCGGTGAGCCAGTAGCGCACCGCATAGCGGGCGATGCCCCCTTCGACGTTCATCAGCAGGCAGTCCGGTTGCGGATGCTTGGCGACGCAGGGGAGCTTGGTCTCCCGCAGGGATTTCTCGATCAACGCGATGATCTGGGTCGGCAGGGTATCCAGGGTCAGATCGAACCAGACCCAGCGCCGCCACTGCAAGGGTTCGCCGCGGCGGCGCCCGAGCACGGTGAAGCGCTGTTTGAGCAGATGGCTGTTGGGGATGACGACTGTCTCCCAGTTGCGGGTCTCGATGGTGGTAGCACGCCAGTTGATCTCCACCACCCGCCCCTGGGTGGTATCCACTTGCAGCCAGTCACCGATGGCGATGGAGTTGTCGAGCTGAATGGATACTCCGGCCAGCAGGTTGCCCAGAGTATCCTGCATGGCGAAGGCGATGACCGCAGTGATCACCGCCGAGGTGGTGACTATCTCCCCGAGCGCCATGCCGGAGGCGTAGAGGCGGAACAGACCCCAGCCAATATAGCCGATGGTGATGACGATATCGGCGATGATCCGTGGGATCCGCACATGGCAGAGCGGGAGCAGAAACTCGAACAGCAGGATCCCCCACACCTTGACCAGTATCAAACCGGCCAGCAGGGTGGAGATCTCGACCAGCAGTTGATGGGGCAACGGCAGTTTGAACCAGCCCCCTTCCAGCTGGATCAGCAGGATGACCACCGCGCTTATCATCACGAAGCCGAGCTCGGAGAGCAGCTCCCGTCGCTGTCCCGGACGGCGCCAGAAGTGGGTCAGCATCAGGGAGAGGGTGAGCAGGGTCCAGAACGGGTGTTCGCCAATCCAGATCAGCGTCGGTAGCGCAGTGAAGTTATCGCCAGCCATAGCAGCACCTTATTGTGGTTTACCTCCAGCATAGCTGCTGCGGTGCGGGGAAATGGTGCGTTGGGGCGGCAATTTATTTATCCTGTGCAGGACAAGGCAAAGGAGTGCGAACACGTGAAATTTTCAAATAAAATCATCTGGTTGATGACCCTGCTGCCACTGGCTGGCTGCGATCTGCTGACGGACAAGTACCGGGTCGAGTTCAGGGATGGTTCCTGGCGCGAAATAGCCATTACCCCTTTCGCCAGTGAGGTGCGCTGGCGCGAGGGGTGTGCCACCGGCGAGGTGCTGACCGATATGAAGGTGCCCATCAAGCACGGTGACACGGTCAATGGCCGGGAGCAGTTGCTTATCGGGGGCGAGAAGTTCGAGCTGGATGACAACAACCTCTACCGCAGCAACGGCATGGTGTTTGGTCAATCCCCAGACCATATCCAGCGTGGGCTCAAGGGGATGGATATCTGCCGCACCCTGCGCCCCGAGCGAGGCGGACTGCCCAAACTCAAGGCGCGGGGGTTTGGCGACTGAATCGATGGGGGGTTAACGGCCTGCCATCAATGCACAGCGTTGACGGCAGGCATCGCCAAAGGCCTGGAAGATCTTGATGGAGTGGGGGTTTTCATTGGCCTTCCACTCCGGATGCCACTGTACTGCCAGCAAGAAGGGAGACAGGGTGGGGGCATGAAGCGCCTCGATCAGCCCATCTTCGGCGTGGGCCAGTGGCTCCAGCCCGTTCCCCAACCGGTTGATGCCCTGTCCATGTAGGGAGTTGACCGCAATCTGCGCTTCCCCCATCAACTCGGCAAACCAGCTGCCCGGCAGCAGTTCAATCTGATGGCTCGGCCCATACTGATCATCGACCGGATCGTCGGCATCCTCCCGATGATCGTCATAGCCCGGCTCGTTGTAGACCTTCTGATGAATATCTCCCCCCAGTGCCACGTTGATCTCCTGCATGCCTCGGCAGATCCCGAGGATCGGCAAACCACGGGCCAGCGCTCCTTTGATCAGCGGCAGATCGAACAGGTCGCGATCCCTGTCCTGCTGTTTCTCTGGGGTGAGGTTCTCCTGGCCGTAGAGGGCCGGGTCGATGTTGGAACCGGCGCCGCTCAGATAGACCCCATCGACCAGATCCAGATACTGCTCCAGATCGGCGGTGCCGCAGCAGGTGGGCACCAGCAGCGGGACGCAGTCGCTGAGTTCGACCAGTGGCATGATGTATTTGTGGGTCATCACCTGATAGGCGTGGCCGTTGCGGGGCTGGGCGCCCATGGTCATCAGCACGACCGGTTTACGGGTGGCGGGAGGCAGGGGATTTGGCATAGGGCACCTTGATTATCCTTGGCGTTGAAGTCTCATCCTGCGCCTTGGGCAGGCCCTTGCCAACCGACCGAGCAAGGGCATGCCTCAAGGCATGGTCATGGGATCCGGCGTCGGGCAGGGTGGCAGAATCGTCGGTCAGCCTGGGCAGCAACAGCCTGGATCCTCTCTCCAGTCTGCCAAGGCCGTTCAATATGTCAAACGAAATGATGCGTAATTGTTAATGAAAATGTTTTTTTGCTGCTCTGAAGTGGCGATTTAACTGGGAGGGAGCAGGCAGGCATTTATGGCCGGGTCGCCTGGATGGTGGATATATTAAACGCGCAGGGATTGCGGGGAATTGGGCTGGGCAGGGGCAAAGGCATCAATAGAAACACGCCTCCACGAGGGAGGCGTGTATTGGGGATCACAGCAGATCTTCGATCTCGCCGCGCAGATACTGGTACATCTCGCGATAGGCGACCGGCGGCTTGTTCAGCACCCGCTCCTTGTTGGCGGAGCGGATCAGCTGGCGCAGCTTCTGGCGATCCAGCTCGTGGAACTGGGACATCAGCTCATTGAGGGCGCTGTCACCTTCGGTGATCAGGCGCTCGCGCCACTGCTCCAGACGATGCAGGCGGGCATTCACGGTGGAGTGACGATTCTTGAAGATCGACAGGGCCTCGATGATCGGCTCCGGGTCGCGGCTGCGCATCAGGCGGCCGATGAACTGCAGATGGCGACGGTAGGATTCATCTTTCTTCGGCTTGAGCTTGCGCCCCAGCTCGATCGCTTCGGCCAGCTCTTCGTCCAGCGGCACTTTTTCCAGTTCGCTATGGCTAAGGCTGACCAGCTCATCGCCCATTTTTTGCAGGGCTTCGGCATCGCGCTTGAGCTGGCTCTTGCTCGGGCCCCAGTCTTCGAACTCGTTGTCGTCTTGATATTGACTCATCGGTCTCTTAGTTCCTGTCATTCACGTTTGGTGGATATGTTACCAGCTTCTCCCGCTGGGCGCAGGGGTCTGATATGCTTAGCCCCTTTCCTTCTTTCATACAGATGTGAGTTATGGATCAGCAAGACCAAATCCGCCAGGATCAAGCCCATCTCGAGGCCGTGGTTGCCGAAGCCCTGGAGATAGCCAAAGGACTGGGCGCCTCGCTGGCCGAAGTCTCCATCAGCAAGCAGACCGGGTTGTCGGTGAATACCCGGGGTTGTGAACTGGAAAGCATTGAATTCAATAAGGATGGTGCCCTCGGTATCGCCGTCTATCGCGATGGTTGCAAGGGATCCTCCTCAACCACCGATCTGGGCAAACCCGCCATTCGCGCTGCCGTTGAAGCGGCCATCGAGATTGCCCGCCACACTTCGGCCGATGATTGTGCCGGTCTGGCGGACGCCGACCTGCTGGCTTGGGATGCTCCCGACCTGCAACTGTGCCACCAAATCGAACTGGATCCCCAGCGCGGGATCGAGCTGGCCATCGAGTGCGAGCGGCTGGCGCTTGGTCGCGATGCCCGTATCAAGCATTCCGACGGCGCCGGTTTCTCCAGCCATCTTGGCATCAAGGTCTATGGCAACAGCCATGGCTTCGTAAAAGGCTACGCGGCCTCGCGCAACTCCCTGAGCTGCGTGCTGATTGGCGAGCAGGATGGCGACATGCAGCGGGATTACGGCTACTCCTCAAGCCGTACCCTCGACGGGCTCTGGAGTCCGCAGCGCATTGCCGACGAAGCCGTTGAGCGTACCGTCTCCCGCCTCGGCGCCCGCAAGATCTCCACCCGTCACGCGCCTGTGCTGTTCCACCCTGATACGGCCTCCGGCCTGTGGGGCCATCTGGTGATGGCCATCAGCGGTGGCAACCTCTATCGCAAGTCGAGCTTCCTGCTCGACAAATTGGGCAAGCAGATCCTGCCAGAGTGGCTCACCATTCAGGAGTTCCCGCATTTGCTGGGCGGGCTCGCCAGTACCCCGTTCGATGGTGAAGGGGTGCGGACCCGCGACATGGATATCATCCGTAACGGCGAGCTGATGAGCTGGCTGCTGACCTCTTACTCCGCGCGCAAGCTGGGGCTGACCACCACCGGCCATGCAGGTGGCATCCACAACTGGCAGGTTTCCAACACGGGTCAGGATTTTCAGGGCATGCTCAAGGAGATGGGCACCGGCCTACTGGTGACCGAGTTGATGGGGCAGGGGGTCAATATCGTCAATGGCGATTACTCCCGCGGCGCCGCCGGTTTCTGGGTCGAGAATGGCGAGATCGCCTATCCGGTCGAGGAGATCACCATCGCCGGCAATCTGGCCGAGATGTTCAGTCATATCGTGGCGGTGGGCCGCGATGAAGATGAGCGCTCCAGCCTCAAGACCGGCTCGGTACTGGTGGAGAGCATGAAGCTGGCGGGTCACTGATCCCGCTATCAACAGAACTCAAACCATGAAAAAGGCCCCCTCGCCAACGCGAGGGGGCCTTTTTATCGGCTAGCGATCAGGGGGCTATCAGCCCTTGATGCGCTCGATGCGGCCACCTAGACCCTGCAGCTTCTGCTCGATGTCTTCGTAGCCACGGTCGATGTGATAGATACGGTCGACGATGGTGGAACCTTCGGCCACGAAGCCGGCCAGTACCAGACTGGCGGAGGCGCGCAGATCGGTCGCCATCACCTGGGCACCCTTGAGTTGCTCGGTGTCACGGCAGATGGCCACATTGCCCTGCAGTTCGATGTCTGCGCCCATCCGTACCAGTTCGGGAACGTGCATGAAGCGGTTCTCGAAGATGGTCTCGGTGACCATGCCGGTGCCTTTGGCGACGGCGTTCAGCACGGTGAACTGTGCCTGCATGTCGGTCGGGAAGGCCGGGTAGGGGGCCGTCTTGATGGTGACCGGCTTGAGGGTGCGGCCAGTCATGTCGAGGGTGATCCAGTCTTCACCCTTCTCAATCAGGGCGCCAGCCTCTTCCAGCTTGACCAGTACCGCTTCCAGCAGAGTCGGGTCTGTCTTGCGGCAGGTGATCTTGCCGCCGGTGACCGCTGCGCCCACCAGGAAGGTACCGGTTTCGATACGGTCAGGCTGCACGCTGTAGTTGCCGCCGTGCAGATGCTCGACACCGTCGATGGTCAGGGTGTCGGTGCCCGCACCCTGGATCTTGGCACCCAGCGCGTTGAGGAAGTGGGCCAGATCGACCACTTCCGGCTCGCGCGCGGCGTTTTCGATCACGGTGCGGCCATCAGCCAGGGTTGCGGCCATCATCAGGTTTTCGGTACCGGTCACGGAGACCATATCCATCAGGATGTGGGCGCCTTTCAGGCGACCATCGACACGGGCCTTGATGTAACCATCTTCGATGGTGATCTTGGCGCCCATCAGCTCCAGGCCGTGGACGTGCAGGTTGACCGGACGGGCACCGATGGCGCAACCGCCGGGCAGGGAGACATCAGCCGCGCCGAAACGGGCAGCCAGCGGGCCCAGCGCCAGAATGGAGGCGCGCATGGTCTTCACCAGCTCGTAGGGGGCTACGTGGTTGTTCACCGCACCGGTCAGCACTGTGACGTTGCCGTTGACCTTGGTGGTCGCGCCCAGCATCTCCAGCAGCTTGATGGTGGTGCCCACGTCTTTCAGGCGCGGCACGTTGGAGAGGTGCACCTCTTCATCACAGAGCAGGGTCGCGAACAGGATCGGCAGTGCGGCGTTTTTGGCGCCGGAGATGGTCACTTCGCCGTTGAGAGTACAACGACCATCGATTTTGAATTTGTCCATTTTTACTTCGTTACCAAATCAGGAGGGCAATAGGAATTTACGTTCGCGTTTCCACTCGGCGTCGGTGAACGCTTTGATGGAGAGGGCGTGAATGGCGTTGCTGGCGATCTTGTCCATCAGCGGGGCATAGATGGCCTGCTGCTTCTTGACCCGGCTCATGCCGTCAAACATGTCACCGACGGCGATCACTTGGTAGTGACTACCGTCCCCTTTGACATGGACTTCGGACAATGGCAGAGCCTCAAGGAGTATCGCTTCAATTTCAGAGACTTGCATTATGCGTCCTCAGTTGTGAGCGGGGTTGACTGAAACAGCCCGGCCACCCCGTAGAGGTTGGCCAGGGTATAGAAATCACTGGAGGCGCCCACCAGTTGCGGTGTGGCGCCTCGCGCTAATACGGCTTTGGCCCATTTGACCAGCAGGGCCAGTCCGGCGGAGTCGAGGGTGGTGACGCCGCCGAGCTCGAGCCGGTCGTCCTGCCACCATTCGGCGCGGCGTTGCCACAGGTCATTGACCTGTGGCGCCTGTAGCTCACCGCTTAGGGTCATGGTTTGAGTACCAGCGGCTTGGCGTTGTGTTCGCGCAACTGGGCGATCACTGCATCGATGCCATTCTGGCGGATCAAACCGCCGAGCTCGCTCTGTTTGGCGGAGAGCAGGCTGATCCCCTCTGCCACCATGTCGAAGGCTTTCCACTCGCCGGTCTTGTTGTTCTTGCGCAGCTTGAACTCGAGGAAGATGTCCGGCTTGCCGGCCTCTTTCACGCTGACGTTGACGGCGGTGATGTTGCCGCTGGGAGCTTTTCCCGGCTCGACCTTGACGGTCTGCTTGTCAAAATGGGCCAGCGCATCGGCGTAGGAGCTCACCATGTACTCGGTGAACACCTCGACGAAGGCATTGCGCTGCGCTTCGGTGGTCTCTTTAATCTGGTTGCCAAGCACCTTGTAGGCGGCGAAGCGGTTGTCCACATAGGGCAGCAGCTCTTCGCGGATGATCACCCGCAGGTGATCCGGATTGCTCTTCACCTGGGCCTGATCGGCTTTCAGGCGGGCAAAGGTCTGCTTGGCAGCCTGATCCACCAGCGCGTTGGGGTCGGTGGCATCGACTGCCTGGGCAGACAGGGAAAAGAGCATGCTGGTCATCAGACCCAGCAGCAGGGCGATTTTCTTGAACATGATTACTCCTTCTTGCTGTCTGATTTGCTGTCGGAGGATTGGCTGTAGAGGAACTTGCCAATCAGGTCTTCCAGCACGATGGCGGATTTGGTGTCTTCAATCAGGTCGCCATCCTTGAGCATCTCGGTGCCCATCTCCTCATCGCTGAAGCCGGGGGCCAGACCGATGTACTGCTCGCCGAGCAGACCGGAGGTGAGGATGGAGAGAGAGCTGGTATCGGCAAACTGGCCAGCGCTCTTTTGCATCATCAGGGTCACTTCGGGCACCTGGGTTTTCGGGTCCAGTACGATGTCGCTGACCCGACCGACCACCACGCCGCCGACCTTGACCGGCGAACGGACTTTCAGGCCGCCGATATTATCGAAATGCGCGCGCAGGGTATAGGTTTCTCCTTCCGGTTTGAAGCTCAAACCGGCCACTTGCAGGGCCAGTGCCAGAATGGCACCGATGCCAGCCAGCATGAAGGTGCCGACCAGGAATTCTACTTTGCTGAACTTCATCTTTACCTTATCCAAACATGACTGCAGTGAGTATAAAATCCAGGCCGAGCACGGCGAGGGATGAGTGGACCACGGTTCGGGTCGTGGCCTGACTGATCCCGGCCGAGGTCGGCTTGGCATCATAGCCGTTAAAGAGCGCAATCCAGGTGACCACCAGGGCGAAAATCAGGCTCTTGATGGCGCCCTGCATGATGTCTTCATGCCAGTCGACGGAGGCCTGCATGGCAGACCAGAAGCCCCCTTCGTCCACGCCGAGCCAGTCCACGCCGACCAGCTTGCCGCCGAAAATGCCGATCAGGCTGAACATAAAGGCCAGCAGCGGCATGCTGATGACGCCAGCCCAGAAGCGGGGGGCAACCACCCGGCGCAGCGGGTCGACCGCCATCATCTCTAGGCTTGAAAGTTGCTCGGTGGCCTTCATCAGGCCGATTTCAGCGGTCAGGGCCGAACCGGCACGGCCGGCAAACAGCAGCGCCGTGACCACAGGCCCCAGCTCCCGCAGCAGGGAGAGGGAGACCAGCGGTCCCAGGCTCTGCTCGGCGCCGAAATCCTTCAATACGTTGTAACCCTGCAGCGAGAGCACCATGCCGATGAACAGGCCGGAGACCAGAATGATGGCCACCGACTGTACGCCCACCACATACAACTGCTGGACAAGCAGCGGGAAGTGCTTGCGCGGTTCGGGTTTGCCCGCCAGCGCATGGAACAACATGATGGTGGCGCGACCGACGGAGCTGATAAACCGCACTCCGACCCGCCCCAGCTTGCTTATTTGACTTATCAACATCAGAGATCCTGTAGCAGATCGCCTGCCGGAAAATGAAACGGAACAGGACCATCGGGCAATCCTCTGAGGAATTGCTCGACTTCGGGATTGTGCTCCTCGCGCAGCTGGTCCGGCGTGCCGTGCGCCACCACCTTGCGATTGGCAATGATGTAGGCGTAATCGGCGATGCTCAGCACCTCTTTCACATCGTGGGTGACGATGACGGAGGTGATACCGAGGGCATCGTTCAGCTCCTTGATCAGTTTGACCAGCACCGCCATGGTGATGGGATCCTGCCCGACAAACGGCTCGTCATACATGATGAGGTCGGGGTCAAGGGCGATGGCCCGAGCCAGCGCCGCCCGGCGCGCCATGCCGCCGGAGAGCTCGGAGGGCATCAGTTTTGCTGCACCGCGCAAGCCCACCGCCTGCAGTTTCATCATGACGATGGTGTGGATCAGCTCCTCCGGCAGGCCGGAGTGCTCTCGCAGCGGGAAGGCCACGTTGTCGTAGACCGTCATGCCGGTAAACAGCGCGCCGCTCTGGAACAGCATGCTCATCCGCTTGCGCACTTCATAGAGGCGCGAACGGGAGAGGGTGGGGATATCTTCCCCGTCAAACAGAATGTGACCGGACTCCGGCTTGAGCTGGCCACCAATCAGCCGCAGCAGGGTGGTTTTACCGATGCCGCTCGGGCCCATGACGGCGGTCACCTTGCCACGAGGAATGGTCAGGTTGATCCCGTCATACAACAGCCGATCTCCGTGACTGAAGGTCAGGTCGGAGATGGTGATCAGGTCATTGTTCAAACAATTGTCCATCCGGTGTAAATAGGGAGCGAATTTTATGGGGTAGTCTAGGGCTAAGCAACAGCAAGGAACAACTATTGAACAGGCCGCCAGCCCATTTGCACGACAGTTTTCTGTAACAAAGTGCGTCATTGAGAGCGGGACTCACCATCCGATTCGCTTATCCGGACAGACTTTTTTATAATCCCGCAGCTAATTTCGGCCCGGAGCTGTGTCTTTATGTCTGTAAAGCCTGAGAAAGTGTCTGAACTGTTCGATTTTCGTCGCAGTGCCCGCGCGGTGCTGGACACAGAAAAGCAAGCCATTGATGGACTCTATCAGTATCTGAACGACGCCTTCGACAAGGCGTGCGAAATGGTGCTGCGCTGCGGTGGCAAGATAGTGGTCACCGGCATGGGCAAGTCGGGCCATATCGGCAGCAAGATCGCCGCGACCCTCGCCAGCACCGGCACACCGGCCTTCTTCCTCCATCCGGGGGAAGCGAGTCACGGCGATCTGGGGATGATCTCCAGTGGCGACCTTATGATCGCCATCTCCAACTCCGGCGAGAGTGACGAAATCCTGGCCCTGCTGCCAGTACTCAAGCGTCGCGGCATTCCGCTCATCTGCATGACTGGCAATCCCGCCTCCACCATGGCCAAAGAGGCCAACGTGCACCTGTGCATCAAGGTGGAGAAAGAGGCCTGCCCGCTGGGTCTGGCCCCCACTTCCAGTACCACGGCAACCCTGGTGATGGGCGATGCCCTGGCGGTCGCCCTGCTGGAAGCGCGCGGTTTTACCGCCGATGACTTCGCGCTCTCGCACCCGGGCGGTTCCCTTGGCAAGCGTCTGTTGCTGCGGGTCGGCGACCTGATGCACCGCGGTGAGCTGTTGCCCCGGGTGGGGATAGATGCCACCATCAGCCAGGCGCTGCTGGAAGTGAGCCGCAAGGGGCTCGGTATGACGGCGGTGGTCGATGGCAATGGCCTGCTGGCAGGGCTCTTTACCGATGGCGACCTGCGCCGCATTCTTGACCAGCAGATCGATATCCATCACACCCCCATCAGCCGTGTGATGACGGCCAACTGTGTTACCGTAGGTCCAGAGATGATGGCTGCGGAAGCCGTCAAGCTGATGGAAACGAGAAAAATCAACGGATTACTGGTCGTGGATGAAGAGAAACGCCCGCTCGGCGCCTTCAACATGCACGACCTGCTGAAAGCCGGAGTAATTTGATGCAAAACGTACCGACCCTCTATGGTCCGGTGACGCGCAGCCAGTTTGAGAAGGCGGCGCAAATCCGCCTGCTGGTGTGCGATGTGGATGGGGTGCTCTCCAACGGCCTCATCTACATGGGAAACAACGGCGAAGAGCTGAAAACCTTCTGTACCCGCGATGGTGCGGGCATGCGAGCGCTGCTCAATGCCGGGATCGAGATCGCCATCATCACCGGGCGTAACTCCCGTATCGTCAGCGATCGGATGAAAAGCCTGGGGGTGGCTCATGTGGTGCAGGGGGCTGATAAAAAGTTGCCTCACTTCGAAGCGCTGCTGGCCAAGCTGGGGCTGACTGCTGAACAGGCCGCCTATATGGGCGATGACACCATCGATCTGCCGGTGATGGCCGCTTGCGGCCTGGGTATCGCGGTGGCCGATGCCCATCCGCTGGTGCTGAGTCGTGCCGATATGGTGACCCGGCTTGGCGGTGGCATGGGCGCGGTGCGCGAAGTGTGTGACCTCATTTTGCAGGCGCAGGGCCACGACGATTATCAGCCCGAGGCCTCGGTATGAGCAGACAGACCCTGTTGTTTGCCCTGCTGTTTCTGGTCGCGCTGGTTGCCTGGCAGCTGGGCAAGGTGGAGCTGGTGCCTGAGAGCGCGGTCAAAATCGAAAACTATCAGCCGGATTTTGTCGCCAAAGATCTGGTGACCACCCGTTTTGATATCAACGGCAAGCGCACCGAGCGGCTGGAGTCGACCTACGCCGAGTATTATCAAATCCTCGAGCAGGCCACCTTCGACAAGCCGGTGGTCTACATGTATGACGATCAGGGGGCCGCCGAGTGGAAGGTGACCGCCGAAACCGGCGTGCTCAACACCGGCGACAACGTCATCCTGCGGGACAAGGTACATCTGGATGGTCTGCTGCCTACCTCTTTCATCTCCACACTGGATACCCCCTATCTGGAGCTGGATCTGGTGACACAAGATGTGCGCAGCAACCGGGAAGTGAACATTCTGGGTCGGGATTTCCAGACCCAAGGGGTTGGCCTCAAGGGCCATCTGGACCGCAAATATTTTGAGTTACTGGATCAAGGCCATGCCATCTATTTCAATGAAAAACGCTAATCTGGCCCTCGCAGCCCTGTTGTTGTGTGGTGCGGTGACCGCCAAAGAGTCCGACTTTGCCGAGAAGGTCTACGTCGATGCCGTCAAACAGGTGGCCGAGATGCAGGACAACCGCATCACCTTCGAAGAGGATGTGACCATCAATCAGGGCACCATCCGGATCAAGGCTGACAAGGTGGTAGTGACCCGTTCCGGCGAGAAAGGGGCCGAGGTGATGACGGCCTACGGCAAGCCCGCCACCTTCTTCCAGATCCTGGATAACGGCAAGCCGGTCAATGCCCACGGCAACACTATCCGCTACGAGCTGAAGAACCGGCTGGTGACCATCACAGGCAACGGTCAGCTCAAGCAGGAAGATAGCCAGGTCAATGGCGATCTGATCCGCTACGACATCGTCAAACAGAAGATGATTGCCGAGAGCAAGAGCCCGAGCCAGCGAGTCAAAACCGTGTTCCTGCCGGATCAGGTAGAGAATTTCGACAAGCCCGCCGACCAGAAGAAGCAGGGAAAATAAGCCATGGCAGTGTTAAAAGCAGTGGGCCTGCAGAAGAGCTACAAGCGCCGCATGGTGGTGAGTGACGTCAGCCTTGAAGTGGGCACTGGCCAGATTGTCGGCCTGCTCGGCCCCAACGGTGCCGGCAAGACCACCTCGTTTTACATGATCGTGGGGCTGGTGCAGCGCGATGCCGGTCTCATCACCATCGACGATCAGGACATCAGCCTGCAGCCCATGCATGTGCGGGCGCGTAACGGCATCGGTTACCTGCCGCAAGAGGCCTCCATCTTCCGTCGCCTGTCAGTGTTCGACAACCTGATGGGAGTTATGCAGACCCGCAAGGGGTTGAGCCGTGAGGAGCGTGAGGACAAGGTTCAGCAACTGCTGGAAGAGTTCAACATCACCCACATTCGCGACAACCTGGGCCAGAGCCTCTCCGGCGGTGAGCGCCGTCGGGTCGAGATCGCTCGTGCGCTGGCGGCCGAACCGCGTTTTATTCTGCTGGATGAACCCTTTGCAGGGGTTGACCCGATTTCTGTGATAGACATCAAGAAGATCATTCAGCATTTGAAAGATAGAGGCCTTGGCGTCTTGATTACCGACCACAACGTCAGAGAGACTCTGGACGTATGTGAGAAGGCCTATATCGTCAGCCACGGCAAGATGATTGCCGAAGGTGCACCGGCTGACATCCTTGCCGATGAGCAGGTCAAGCGCGTCTATTTGGGCGATCAATTCAGTCTATAGTAAGGGGGCATGCCTTCATTTCCTTTGACGAGTGCCTCGCTGAACATAAGGATATCCCGACGTAGATGAAGCCGACATTACAGTTGCGTCTCGGTCAGTCCCTGACCATGACGCCGCAATTACAACAAGCGATTCGTCTGCTCCAGCTCTCCACTCTGGAACTTCAGCAGGAAATTCAGCAAGCGCTCGAAAACAACCCTCTGCTGGAGCAGGAAGAGAGCGAGGCGCAAGAGACCAGTCCGGAAGCGCCGGTCGATGCCAGCCAGCTGGATTCCAGCGATGCCATGGCTCAGGAGCAGATGCCTGACGAGTTGCCGGTGGATACCACCTGGGACGAGGTTTACTCTGCCGGCACCGCCCAGAGCGCGGGCCCCATCCACGATGGGGAAGATAGCGTCTATCAGGGAGAGACCACCGAAAACCTGCAGGATTATCTGTTGTGGCAGATGCGACTCACACCGTTCAGCGATGTGGATGCCGCCATCGCGCTCGCCATCATCGATGCTATCGACGAATCCGGTTATCTGACCGTTGCGCTGGAGGATATCCAGGCTGCCGTCACCAGCGATGACGTAGAGGTGGAACTCGATGAGGTCGAGGCGGTACTCAAACGGGTTCAGCACTTCGATCCGGTCGGCATTGCTGCCCGTTCTGTGCAGGAGTGTTTGCTGATCCAGCTGGATCAGTATGACCCGCAGACCCCCTGGCTCAACGAGGCCAAGGAGGTGATCCTCGAGCACATGGAGCTGCTCGGCAACCGGGATTACCGCACCCTCGCCCGCAAGACCCGACTCAAGGAGAGCGACCTCAAGGAGGTGCTGGATCTGATTCAGCTGCTGGAGCCGCGCCCCGGCAACGGCATCATCCAGAGCGACTCCCAGTACGTGATCCCCGACGTCTCCGTGGTCAAGAAGGGTAGCAAGTGGGTGGTCGAGCTCAATCCCGACTCTGCCCCCCGCATCCGGGTCAACGAGACCTATGCCGCCATGGCCCGCAACGCCCGCAGCAGCACCGACACCCAGTTTATTCGCTCCCATTTGCAGGAAGCCAAGTGGTTCATCAAGAGCCTGGAAAGTCGCAATGACACCCTGCTGAAAGTGGCCAGTTGCATTGTCGAGCAGCAACAGGGCTTTTTCGAGTATGGTGAAGAGGCGATGAAGCCGATGGTGCTCAATGACATCGCCGAAGCGGTAGAGATGCATGAGTCGACCATCTCCCGGGTGACGACCCAGAAGTACATGCATACCCCCCGTGGTATCTTCGAATTGAAGTTTTTTTTCTCCAGCCATGTGAACACCGAAGGAGGAGGAGAGTGCTCATCGACCGCAATTCGCGCGCTCATCAAGAAGCTGGTCACGGCAGAGAATCCTGCCAAGCCGTTAAGTGATAGCAAGATCGCGGATTTGCTGGCCGAACAGGGTATTATGGTGGCGAGACGCACGATCGCTAAGTATCGCGAATCCTTGTTTATCCCACCTTCCAATCAGCGCAAACGCCTGGTTTAGGCAAACAAAAGGATGATGTTATGCAAATTAACCTGACCGGACACCATGTCGAGATCACCGAAGCTCTGCGTGATTATGTGAATAACAAATTTGCCAAACTCGAGCGTCACTTCGACCACATCAACAATGTTCATGTGGTGCTTAGCGTGGAAAAACTGAACCAGATAGCGGAAGCCAAATTGCACGTCAGCGGTGGCGAAGTGTTTGCCAACTCTGAACATGCCGATATGTATGCTGCGATAGACACCTTGCTCGACAAGCTGGACAGGCAGATCATCAAGCACAAAGATAAGTTAAATAAAAAATAACCATGCAACTTGAACACATACTGAGTCGGGACTGCACCAAGAGTGCAGTCCCTTGTACCAGCAAGAAACGCGCCCTCGAGATCATCAGCGAGCTGGCCGCTGAACGCCTTGGCACCTCCCGCCAGGCGCTGTTTGAATGCTTGCTGGCCCGCGAAAAAATGGGTAGTACCGGGATCGGTGCCGGTATTGCGATCCCCCACGGTCGCATTGACGATGAGTTCCCGCCAACCGCGATCCTGATGACCTTTGCCGACCCTATTCCTTTCGACTCCATCGACAATCAACCGGTTGACCTGCTGTTTGCCTTGCTGGTGCCGGAAAGCGAGTGCAAGCAGCATCTCAAGACCCTTTCTCTGATGGCTTCCAAGCTGGGTGACAAGGCGGTTTGCCGCCAGTTGCGTCAGGCAACCAGCGACGAAGAGCTCTATCAGATCATGACCTCGGCCTGATAGCAGGCCAAGGATGAGACACCCGTTTTGGCGTGAGGGAACAAGATGCAGTTAATCGTGGTAAGTGGACGTTCGGGCTCCGGTAAAACGGTAGCCCTGCGAGTGCTGGAAGATCTGGGTTACTACTGTGTGGACAACCTGCCGGTCAATTTGCTGCCCCAGCTGATTGTGTCGGTGGAGAGCCAGTACGACAAATTGGCGGTCAGCATCGATGTGCGCAACCTGCCGAGCGACCCGGAGAAACTGGAAAATCTGCTGGCTCAGGTGCGCAATGAGGGGCGGGTTGAGTTCTCCAGCTTTTTCTTCGATGCCGACAACGGCACCCTGCTCAAGCGCTATGGCGAGAGCCGCCGTTTGCACCCCCTCTCACGCAACAAGCTGTCGCTGGATGAGGCGATTCGGGAGGAGACCCACCTGCTGGCACCCATCTCCTCGACCGCTGACCTGCGTATCGACACCACCACCCTCAGCATTCACGACCTGAGCGAGCTCATTAAGACCCGGGTGCTTGGGAAGAAAGAGAACGAGCTGGTGCTGGTGTTCGAGTCGTTCGGCTTCAAGTACGGCATTCCCAAGGATGCCGACTTCGTGTTCGATGCCCGCTTCCTGCCCAACCCGCACTGGATCCCCGAGCTCAAACCGTTTACCGGCAAGGATGAGCCGGTCGCCAACTACCTCTCGGCGCAGGCCGATGTGATGCTGTTTACTCAGCAGATCGAAAACATGCTGGCGACCTGGTTGCCCCATCTGGAGCGCAACAATCGCAGCTACCTCACGGTCGGCATCGGTTGCACCGGCGGTCAGCACCGCTCGGTCTTTATTGCAGAGCGGCTGGCCAGTGCATTCCGTTTGCTTGGCAAGAACGTGCAGATCCGCCACCGCACTCTCGACAAGAGTGCCTCCCAATCCTGACGGACCAATAGGACGACCCGATGACTGTTTCCGCCTCGGTTGAAGTGAAAAACAAGCTGGGTATTCATGCCAGACCTGCCATGATGCTGTTCGAGCTGGTGCAGGGTTTCGATGCCCACGTGCTACTGCGCAATGAAGATGGTGTGGAGGCCGATGCTGACAGCATCATCGGCCTGCTGATGCTGGATTCCGCGCAAGGGCGGCAGGTGGAAGTGCAGGTTGAGGGGCCCGAAGAGGTCGAGGCCCTGGCCGCCGTGGTGGAGCTGTTCACCTCCGGCTTCAACGAGGAGTAGTCACTCCTCGTTCTTCTTCCTATCCTTTCTCTTGTATTCGCTCGCGTTATTGCTGCATGACATGGCTGACCATGTAGTTCCATGGATAGATGCGAGCTAGCGCAGGCGAGCAGGCTGCTGGCAGATGTAATAGGCCGCTACCGCATTAGCTGGCCGATGAGACATTGGTGCCTGCTGCCCGCTTCTGATAGCGCAGGTCTTCTTCTATGGTGACCACCACTTCCAGCGGCTTGCCGGAGCGGAATACCGAGATGGTCAGCTTGGTGCCGGGGCGGCTCTCGACAATCTTGTCCATGGCGCTGCGCACGCCACTGATGGCTTCTCCGTTGATCTTGAGCAGCACATCCCCTCGCTGCAAACCACCTTTGGCCGCCGGGCCGTTGGGATCCAGACTCTCCACCACCAGACCACGCAGGTCGCCGAGGTTCATCATCCGCGCGACTATGGGGTTGATCTCGACGCTGGAGATCCCGAGGTAGCCACGGATCACCCGGCCGTTGGCGATCAGCTCATCCATGATCCGTTTTGCCAGCCGGTAGGGGATGGCGAAGCTGATGCCGTAGCTCTCCTGATTGCCGTTGAGGTGATAGGTGGCGGTGTTGATCCCCACCAGATCGCCACGGCCGTTGACCAGCGCGCCACCCGAGTTGCCCTCGTTGATGGCGGCATCGGTCTGCAGCAGATCCTGACGGCCATTGCTGTCGGGCCCCATGCTGGAGAGGCCGGTACGGCCGGTCGCACTGATGATGCCCTGGGTGATGGTCTGGCCGACGTTGTAGGGGTTGCCGATGGCGAGCACCACATCCCCCACTTCTGGCAGCCGCTCCGGATCCTGCGGGATCACCGGCAGGTTGTCTGACTCGATATAGAGCACGGCGAGGTCGGTGAGCTGATCGGTACCGACCAGCTCGGCGCTGAAGACCCGGCCATCCTGCAACGCGACGATGATCTGGTCGGCATCGGCGATGACATGGTAGTTGGTCAGCACATAGCCGCGCTGATTCATGATGACGCCGGAACCCAGCCCTTGCGGGCGCAGTTCCCCCTGATTGCCCTGATTGGGGGCAAAGCTGCGGGTGTAGATGTTGACGACGGCAGGGCCTGCCCGATGGGCGGCATAGGAGAAACTCAGTTCACGGGCATTGGTGATGATGCCGGGCAGTTGGGCACCACCGCGAAAATGGGGAAACAGCAGCAACAGCAGCGCTGCGACGGTCAATCCAAAACCGACAGACTTGCCCAAGTAACTGACTAAAGGGGGGATTTTCATGTCATTCTCATCCGTACAGGCTGCGCGCAGAGAATAACACTATCGATGGATAAAAATCACCCGCGGTGAAGACCGCGGGTGATGGATAGAGTGGCGAACAACCCGGGTGTTAGCGGATCACCAGATAGAGCGAGGAGTCGCCACGCTGGATGTTGAGTGCCAGCACGTCAGGCTTGTTCTTGAGCGCCTTGGTCAGCTCGCCCAAGGTGTTGATGCGCAGGCGGTTGACCCCGATGATGATGTCACCCTTCTGCAGGCCGGAAGCCGCTGCCGGAGAGCGAGGATCAATATCGGCCACCGCGACACCGGAGACCGGGTCGGTAGTGGTGCTCAGCTTGGCCCCTTCCAGTGCCGGATGCAGCGCGCTGGCGCGTACTTCGCTGTCATCGGCCTGCTTCAGGGTCACTTTGGCAGTTTGCGACTTGCCATCGCGGATCAGCCCCAGTTCGACCTGCTTGCCAGCGCCCATGGTGGCGATCTTGGCACGCAGCTCGCCGAAGGAGCGAACCGGTTTGCCATCGATGCTGACGATGATATCGCCGGCCTTGATGCCCGCCTTGTCGGCCGCCGAATCAGGCATGACCTGATTGACGAAGGCACCATCTTTCTTGTTGTAACCGAAGGTTTTGGCGATGTCGGAGGTGAGCTCGGTGCCGGTAATACCCAGCTGGCCGCGACGCACTTCACCGTACTTGACGATCTGCTCGGTCAGATCCCGCACCATGTTGGAGGGGATGGCAAAGCCGATGCCAATGTTGCCGCCGTTCGGGCCCAGAATCGCGGTGTTGATACCGATCAGCTCGCCACGCAGGTTGAGCAGGGCTCCGCCGGAGTTACCGGAGTTGATGGCCGCATCGGTCTGGATGAAGTTCTCCAGATTCTCGATGTTGAGGCCGCTGCGGCCCAGCGCGCTGACGATACCGGAGGTGACGGTCTGGCCCAGCCCAAACGGGTTGCCGATGGCCAGCGCATAGTCACCCACCCGCAGCTCGTCGGAGTCGGCGAACTTGATCTGTACCAGATCCTCGGCCTTGATTTGCAGCAGGGCGATGTCGGACTGCTTGTCTTCACCGATCTTCTTGGCCGCATACTCACGACCATCCTTCAGGTTGACCTTGATCTCGTCCGCCTCGTGAACCACGTGGGCGTTGGTGATCACGTAACCCTTCTTGGCATCGACGATGACACCGGAGCCGAGTGCCTGAAACGGCTGCTCGCTCACCTGTTCATCGGGCATGTTGGGGCCGAAGAAGAACTTGAACTGTTCCGGCAGACGCTGACGGGTAATTTTTTTGCCAGAAACCGAGATATTGACCACCGCCGGGGTGACCTGTTCGAGAACAGGCGCCAGGCTTGGCATCTCCTGATTTGAACCTAACAGGGAAGGCAGTGCAGCCTGAGCAGGGGCCGCAGACATGGCGATACCGACACTGAGGGCTAGCACACTGAGCATGGAAAGAGGTTTACGCATATGAAAAACAGCTCCCAGAAAAAGTTGCATTGCAATCGTCAAGGTCAGACCACGGGACTGGCCAATTAGTTCCGCGAGGAACTAGTTTGGTTGCTTGAGCAGTCCGGAAGAGGCGCCAGCATAGTCGCGAGGCGGAACGCCCGGCTCTTCTGCCCCATTGGCAGGGGCTTCTTCTACCAATGACTCGCGGAACAGGGGTTCCTGAGCCTTGGCCAGGAATTTGCTCTGCTCGGCCATGTGGCGATAGAGGGTCTGATACTGCTCGGCCAGTTGCTCCATCAGGGCGGCGCTGTCGGCGAAGTGGGTGTTGATCTGGCCCTGATAACTCTCGAGCTCCTTGTGGGCCTTCTTCAGTTCCTGTTCCAGACGGCCAGCATCGCGGCTACGCACCGAAAAACGGCCGAGAACGACACCGATAATCAAGGCCGCGACAGCCAGCAGGATCCCAGTTAACAGACTCATAGATGCTCCTTGTTACAGCTAAAACAGAGTGGGTTTATGCGGTCGTCATAACCGCCATGCCTTGATGGCACTATACCGTGCGTCCTGAGGCCGTGATACCATTTTGTCCTCGACTCAGGGACTTGGAGAGGCGCTCAAGGATGACACCGCAGCAAAAATACCAGCAGGATCTGCTGCGCCCCGGCTTTGTGGCCGACCCCGCGCAGGGGATGGCCATTAGCAGGCTGGAGCGACTGTATCAGGATTTGCTACGGCGCCCGACTCCGACCAGATCTCGAGGGCTGCTGGGTTGGCTACAAAAGCCCAAGCCGCCGGAGCCCGTCCTCGGTATCTATATGTGGGGCGGAGTGGGCCGAGGCAAGACCTGGCTGATGGATACTTTTTTCGACAGCCTGCCTGGGACGCGCAAGATGCGCAGCCATTTCCACCGCTTCATGCACCGCATTCACGATGAGCTGCAGGGGCTGAGCGGGCAATCCGATCCCCTCAAGCTGGTGGCCAGCAAGCTTGCCAGCGAAACAGACATTATCTGTTTCGACGAATTTTTTGTCTCCGACATCACCGACGCCATGTTGTTGGGCACGCTGTTTCAGGAGCTGTTTGGTCACGGTGTCGTGCTGGTCGCCACTTCAAATATTCCGCCGCAGGATCTTTATCGCAACGGGCTGCAGCGAGCCCGTTTTCTGCCAGCTATCGAGCTTATCGAGCGTCATTGCGAGGTACTTAACGTGGATGGCGGTATCGACTATCGCCTGCGTACGCTGGAACAAGCCGAGATTTATCACTGCCCGCTGGACTTGCAGGCAAAAGCCAATCTTGACCACTATTTTCAGCAATTAACCGGTGGGCACATGGCTTGCGAGGGGACGTTCGAGGTCAATCATCGTCAGCTGAGGTCTCTCGGGATGGGGGAAGGGGTGCTCTATATGGAATTCGAGCAACTTTGCTGTACTCCCCGCTCCCAGAACGACTATATCGAGCTGGCCAGGCTGTTCCATACTGTCTTGCTGGCCAATGTGCAGCCAATGGGCACAGGCACGGATGACGCGGCTCGCCGCTTCATCGCCATGGTCGATGAGTTCTACGAACGGCACGTCAAGCTCATCATGTCGGCGGCGGTTCCCATGGCAGAACTCTACGGCGAAGGGCTGCTGAATTTCGAATTCAAACGCTGTCTTTCGCGGCTTCAGGAAATGCAATCGCACGAATACCTTGCCAGAGTGCACCTTCCTTAGTCACAATACCGCGCCTGCCAGTCGGATGGGCATCTGCGGCAGGTAGGGCCGGGCGACATTTGCTGGTTTCATGGCAGTGAAATTAGCAGGTGATATTTAAGGCAACTTCACTTATAATCGCCCGGCCCACGTTACAGCTGTCGATAAGACAGCAACACTTTAAGCTTTACTTGTATTCGAAGGGGTACAGGTAGGCCATCGTTTGTTGTTTGTGGGAGAGCCCCCATAAGCAATTGGGTCTGTAACAGGTAATTGGGTTTAACTTAATGAAAACTTTCGTTGCCAAGCCAGAAACCGTAAAACGTGACTGGTACATTGTGGACGCAGAAGGTAAAACTCTGGGTCGTATCGCAACCGAGATCGCTGCTCGTCTGCGTGGTAAGCACAAAGCTGAATACACTCCGCACGTTGACACCGGTGATTACATCATCGTTGTAAACGCTGAGAAGGTACACGTAACCGGTAAGAAATTTACCGAAAAAATGTACCACGCTCACTCCGGTTTCCCGGGTGGTATCAAGTCAATCAGCTTCGACAAGCTGATTCAGCGTAAACCGGAAATGGTAATCGAAGCAGCCGTCAAAGGCATGCTGCCGAAAGGTCCTCTGGGCCGTGCCATGTTCCGTAAACTGAAAGTTTACGCAGGCGCCGAGCATGCTCATGCTGCTCAGCAACCTCAAGTACTGGATATCTAATCGGGAACTGGCAACATGGCAGAAAATCAATACTACGGTACCGGCCGTCGCAAAAGCTCCACTGCTCGCGTATTTATCAAAGCGGGTAGCGGCAAGATCGTAATCAACCAGCGCTCCCTGGAGCAGTACTTCGGCCGTCCGACTGCCCGCATGGTAGTTCGTCAGCCGCTGGAACTGGTTGAGATGACCGAGAAACTGGACCTGTACATCACCGTTAACGGTGGTGGCATCTCCGGTCAAGCTGGTGCGATCCGCCACGGTATCACTCGTGCTCTGATGCAGTACGACGAAACCCTGCGTTCCGAACTGCGTAAAGCTGGCTTTGTTACTCGTGATGCCCGTAAGGTTGAGCGTAAGAAAGTTGGTCTGCACAAAGCTCGTAAGCGTCCGCAGTACTCCAAGCGTTAATTCGCTTTTGGTACTCACTCTTTCGAGTGTCAAAAAAGCCTGGCAACCGCCAGGCTTTTTTTATTGGTAATATTACCGACATCAATGCTAACCACGCGTCACAAAAGACAAAAAATTGTTTCTTTATTGTTTTCATTGCTCACCGCTCTTTCTTGTCAAGTTGTTATCTTTTCTTTAAAATTTCCCCTGTTTTCTGTGGCAATTGTAAATCCAGCTTCCGCCGCTGTTGTCACGGGAAAAATGGGGAACAGGGACACTATAAGAATGTGCGGAGTCCACATGGGAGAGTTTTTGGATGAGCAATGCGCCAGTTGATACCGGTCGCCGCAGATTTCTTACCTGGTCAACGGTTGCCGTTGGTGGGGTAGGAGCTGCGTTTACCGCAGTGCCGTTTATAAAGTCATGGAATCCGAGCGCCAAGGCCAAAGCAGCCGGTGCGCCGGTTGAAGTCGATATCAGCAAGTTGGAACCGGGTCAGCTCATCCGTGTCGAGTGGCGAGGCAAGCCTGTCTGGGTGGTGAAACGCACCAAACAGACGCTGGATGCCTTGGCCGCGCATGATGACAAGCTGCGGGATCCCTCATCTGAAGAGCCGCAGCAGCCTGACTATGCCCATAACGGGTACAGATCGATCAAGCCCGAAATTTTTGTCGCGGTCGGTATTTGCACCCACTTGGGGTGTTCACCTTCCTATCTGCCTGACAGCTTTGGCGAGCAGGTGCAGGGCGTTACGTCCGGCTTCTTCTGCCCGTGCCATGGCTCCAAGTTCGACATGGCCGGCCGTGTGTTCCAGGGGGTGCCTGCACCGCTGAACCTGGTCATTCCGCCCTATCAATTTATTAATGACACCACCATCCAGGTCGGTGCCGATGGCAAGGAGGCCTGACCATGTTGAGTAAACTGATGGGCTGGATCGATTATCGATTCCCGCTCACGGCCATGTACAACGACCACATGGCCAAGTATCCGGCACCGAAGAACCTGAACTTCTGGTACTTCTTCGGCTCGCTGGCCATGCTGGTGCTGGTCAACCAGATCATCACCGGTATCTGGCTGACCATGAACTACAACCCCTCTGCGGAAGGTGCGTTTGCCTCCGTGGAGTACATCATGCGCGATGTGGAGTACGGCTGGCTGCTGCGTTACATGCACTCAACCGGCGCGTCTGCATTCTTCATCGTGGTCTACATGCACATGTTCCGCGGCATGATCTATGGCTCTTATCAGAAGCCTCGTGAACTGCTGTGGATCTTCGGCATGCTGATTTTCCTTGTGCTGATGGCGGAAGCCTTTATGGGCTACTTGTTGCCCTGGGGCCAGATGTCATTCTGGGGGGCTCAGGTCATCATCTCACTGTTTGGTGCCATTCCGGTCATCGGTGACGATCTGACCTTGTGGATCCGCGGTGACTATGTGATCTCCGGTGCGACCCTGAACCGCTTCTTCGCGCTGCACGTCATCGCGTTGCCGCTGGTGCTGGTGATGCTGGTTGCCATGCACATTCTGGCGCTGCACGAAGTGGGCTCCAACAACCCGGACGGTATCGACATCAAGAAGCACAAGGACGAAAACGGCTGGCCGCTGGATGCGGTGGCGTTCCACCCTTACTTCACCGTCAAGGATATGATCGGTGTGGCGGGCTTCCTGTTCTTCTTCTGCGCCATCATCTTCTTCAAGCCGGATATGTGGGGTTACTTCCTCGAGAAGCCGAACTTTGAAGTGGCCAACGGCCTGAAAACCCCGGCGCATATCGCACCTGTGTGGTACTTCACGCCGTTCTACGCCATTTTGCGGGCGGTGCCGGACAAGCTGCTTGGCGTCATCATGATGGGTCTCTCCATCGTGGTGCTGTTCCTGCTGCCGTGGCTGGATCGCTGCAAGGTGCGCTCGGTGCGCTATCGCAGCAAGCTGCACAAATTGAACATTGCCCAGTTTGTGGTGTGCTTCGTGATTCTGGGGATCCTCGGGGTGCTGCCGTCGACGCCGACTCTGACGCTGATTGCCCAAATTTGTACCTTGGGTTATTTCGGGTTCTTCGTCCTGCTGTTCTTCTATAGCAAGAACGAAAGTACCAAGCCGCTGCCGGAGAGGGTGACATTTAAATGAAAAGAATAATATTTGCAGTGCTGACCCTGCTGCCGTCACTGGTGTTTGCCAATGCCGGAGCCGTGCATCTGGACAAGGCCAACTATGACCTGAGCGACAAGGCTTCTCTGCAGCGTGGCGCAGCCACCTTCATGAACTACTGCTTTGGTTGCCACAGCACCCAGTACCAGCGTTACAACCGGGTGGCAGAGGATCTGGGGATCCCGGCCGATCTGATGGCTGACAATCTGATCGTCAACGGTGCCAAGATTGGTGACCTGATGGAAAACTCGGTCTCGGAGAAGGATGCCGCCAAGTGGTTTGGTGCGCCGCCCCCCGATCTGACGCTAGTTGCTCGGGTGCGCGGTGCAGACTGGATCTACACCTATCTGCGCTCCTTCTACGTGGATGAGACCCGTCCGTTCGGGGTGAATAACGCCGTGTTCCCGTCCGTGGGCATGCCCCATGTGCTGGAGCCGTTGCAGGGAACCCCCCGTGCCGAGTTCGCTACTCACACGGTCGATGGCGTGGAAACCCAGCAGGTTGTCAGCATCAAATCTGACGGTAATGGTGAAATGGATAACGAAGAGTATGATCAGACGGTACTGGATCTGGTAAACTTCTTGGTCTACTCGGCTGAACCGGTACAACAGGAGCGTGAACGCATGGGCTTCTGGGTGCTTGGTTTCATCGTGATCTTCTTCATCTTCACTGTGCTGTTGAAGAAGGAATTCTGGCGCGACGTTCACTAAGCGACCAGATCCGGGTAATATAATGCACGGCAATGAAGACCAAGATGCTTCATTGCCGTTTCTGCTTTTTAATGACGGGAGGGTTCAATGGCTGTAGCTGCCAATAAGCGTTCGGTAATGACGCTGTTTTCCGGTGCCAACGATATGTTCAGCCATCAGGTGCGTATTGTCCTGGCGGAGAAGGGTGTTAGCGTGGATATCTGCCAGGTTGACCCAGCCAATCTGCCGGATGAGCTGGCCGAGCTGAACCCGTACAACTCTGTACCGACCCTGGTGGATCGTGAGCTGGCACTCTATACCTCACGCATCATCATGGAGTATCTGGACGAGCGCTTCCCGCATCCGCCCCTGATGCCTGTTTATCCGGTTGCCCGTGGTAACAGCCGTCTGATGATGCACCGCATCGAACTGGACTGGTACTCCCTGGCCGACAAGATCATGGTCGGTACCGATGCTGACGCGGCACGCAACGAACTGCGTGACAACTTGCTGGCCATCGCGCCGATCTTCGGTGAAATGCCCTATTTCATGAGCGAAGAGTTCGGTCTGGTGGATTGCTACATGGCTCCGCTGCTGTGGCGTCTGCCGAGCCTTGGCATCGACCTGACCGGTCGTGGTGCCAAAGAGCTGAAGGCCTACATGGTTCGTCTGTTCGAACGTGAATCCTTCCAGGCTTCCCTGACCGAGGCCGAGCGCGAGATCCGTTCTGGCGTATGAGTATGGAACCGACAATGACACCGAGCCGCCCGTACTTGTTACGGGCGTTCTTTGACTGGTTGCTGGACAATGACCTGACCCCCCATCTGGTGGTCAACGTCAACATTCCCCATGTGATGGTGCCGATGCAGTTTGCTCAGGACGGGCAAATTGTGCTGAATATCGCGCCCCGAGCCGTGATGCAATTTCACATGGATAACGAGGCAATCAGTTTCAGTGCCCGCTTTGGCGGGGTCTCCCAGCAGGTTTATATCCCGATGGCAGCCGTACTGGCTATTCATGCCCGGGAGAACGGCGTGGGCACCATGTTCCCGCCTGAGCCGGGTTACGATATCTGGCTGGAGCAGGCTGAAGCGCCGGTGGAGCCTGAGCCGGAACCGCCGCGTCCAAGCGGTCGTCCGACCCTGAAAGTGATCAAATAAAAAACGCAGCCGATTGGCTGCGTTTTTTTTATGTGCGGTCGAGCTTAGTTCTGGGCGAATTCGAAGGCCTTGATCACGCGCTTTACGCCGGTGACATGGCGGGCGATGTTGACGGCCTGCTCTCCCTCCTGACGCGTCACCAGACCAATCAGGAACACCTCGCCGTTCTCGGTGACCACCTTGACCTTGGTGCTGTCGAAGTTCTTGGTGCCGAACATATCGGCTTTCACCTTGGAGGTGATCCAGGAGTCATTGCTGCGCGTGGTGAAACTGGCAGGTTGGCCGATGCGCAATTCGTTGTAGACGTGGCGGACTCCTTCGATGCGACTGACAATTTTGCCTGCCTCAATCTTGTAAACGTCAGAAGGTGTCTGGCCGACCAGCAGCACGCGGCCATTGTTGCTGTAGACGCTGATCTTGCTGGCTGCGCTGAGCGGTTTGTTGTCGGCCAGCAGATTGGCCGCTTTCAGCTCGATGGTCTGGTCATCCCACTGTGCGCCCAGGGTGCGGCGATCGCCAGAGGCCTTGGCAGTCCCTGCGGCGCCGCCAACGACCACGGCTGCGCAGCCTTGCAGCAGCAGGCTGCTCACCAGCAGACCGAGCAGGATAGTGTGCTTTTTCATTGTTTCAATCTTCCTGTTGCGGGAAAAGTGTCTGGTCGATGAGATCACACAGGCAGTGCAGGGTCAACAGGTTCACTTCCAGAATGCGAGGCCGACGGGCGGATGGCACGCGGATCTCCACATCATTCGGGCCAAGCAGACCTGCCATTTCGCCACCGTCCCCCCCGCTCAGCACCACTATGGTCATGTCGCGGGAGAGGGCGGCCTCGGCGGCCTTGATCAGGCTGCGGCTGTGGCCGGAGGTGGTGATGACCACCAGAATGTCGCCAGGCTGGCCAAGTGCGCGGATCTGCTTGGCGTAGACCTCTTCAAAACCGTGATCGGTGGCGATGGCGCTGATGGTCGCCATGTCCGGGGTTAGGGCCATGCCGGGCAGAGAGGGGCGCTGGGTCTCGTAGCAGTTGACCAGCTCGGAGATGAACAGTTGCGCCAGTGCGGCAGAAGGACCGTTACCGCATGCCAGCACCTTGTGGCCATTGAGCAGGCAGATGGTGATCATCTGGGCCGCAGTATGGATGGCATCCGGCAGCGCCTCGGCGGCGGCTATCTTGGTCTGGATGCTTTCGGTGTAGTTCTCTTTGATGCGGTCAGTCATAGGGTCCTCTTAAAATGCGTTCTGGAGCCAGGCTGGCTGGTCGCCCTCGAACGCAATCACGTCGAATCGGCAGGCCTGATTGGCCTCGTTGATGGCATGTTGCTTCAAATAGTGGCGCGCTGCCAGCATGATCTTGTGCTGTTTGCTGCGGGTGACCGAGCTGGCGGCCCCGCCATGGCTGCCGGTGGCCCGGTAGCGCACCTCAACAAACACCAGGGTCTGGCCCTGGTGCATGATGAGATCTATTTCTCCGCCACGACAGCGGTAGTTGCGAGCTACCGGTTGCAGGCCCCGAGCCTGCAACCAGCGTTCAGCGACTTGTTCAAAGTGCTGTCCCTTGCTCGTTGGTGAGGGGAACAGGCTCGGCAACTGCTGGCGCATCCGTTTCCATAGTTCCTTCATTGGAGGGCTCCTCCAGTTGCTGAACGGCGTTCTCATCGACCAGTTTGCCGTTCTGGTAAGTACCCCAGCTCAGCATCCGCACGATATTGCCCTGGGCATCCACGCTCAGCTGACCGCTCATGCCAGCCTGCTGCATACCACCCACCTTGCGCATCTGCTGCAGGTTCTCTGTCAGGCTGACGGCATCGTAGCCCATGGCAAACAGGCGCAGCAGGTCACCCTGGGTCTGCGGCCAGAGCAGGGCAATCTGCTCGCGCTGTTTTTCGTAACCGCCAAGCAGCAGCGGCATATCGGCGATATGCATGCCGTTGAGCTCGGAGGCGACCTCGGTAGCGGCGCTGTCATAGCCGCGCGGGCCGGTGAAGATCGGCAGGCTGCCCATCGGATTGACCGAGACATCTACGTAGGGCTTGATCATCCGGGTTTCCAGCGGGTTGGCCACGATGTAGACAACATCGATGCTGCGTGGTGCGGCATCAGAGAGTTGCACCACTTCACCAGCACGGGCGGTAGAGCGGCCGCTCAGGGCATTCTTGACCATCCCCTGTACTTCGTTGCGGGCACCGAAGGTGGCAACGACTGGCTTATCCTGGCTCAGGGTGGCCCAGCTTTGCTCGAACGCCTTGATACTGCTGTAACCGATCCGCCCCTGGGCGGCGATCAGCAGCGGTTTGCGGTAGCCCTGAGTGTAGAGGTACTGGGCTGCCTGCGCAGCATCGGCGGCGGCAGAGAGGGAGAAGTAGTAGGTGGTGTCGTTGACGATCGGCTTGTCCAGCTCGTTGAGTGCCAGTACCGGCACGGTCGGATTGGCCTTGAGCAACTCCTCGACCCGGTCTTTCAGCAGCGGGCCGATGATCATGTCCGCACCTTCCTGAATCGCCTGCTTGTAAAGATCGCCGGTCGACTTGCTCTGGGTGTCGTAGAAGTTCAGGGTAAATTGCCCCTGATTCTCCTTGTAGGACATCAGCATACCGTTGCGGATGGCGGCGCCCTGCGGCTCCAGATTACCGGAGAGGGGCAGCAGCACGGCGATCTGCTGCACCAAGGTGCTGGCAGTGGTAGCCAGATCGCCCAATCCTGCCGGCATATCTTTCTGAGCCGGATGGTTGGGGAAGTCGCGCTTCCAGCCTGCCAACTGACGAGCCAGCAGGTTCGGCTGGGCGCCAAACTCGTTGACCAGTGCCGCCAGTCGCAACCAGCCGGTGGTCACATCAGGGGCCGGTGCTTCTTCCAGCGCCTGCAGGGTGGAGGGGGTCATGCTTTTGAGCAACGACCAGATCTGCTGATGGTTGGTCGCCTGCTCGCTCTGATTGAGGTAGGGCTCCAGTGCAATCAACGACTTGGCTGCGCCAAACTTGTTGTTGATGTCGAGCTGAAGTACCACGCGCTGACGATACCAATCCTTCTGGGTATCGGCATCCAGCGCAACCTCAGGCTTGCCTTCCAGCAGGATCAGCGCTTGATTGGCGTGGCCCTGCGCCAGCAACAGATGGGCTTGCAGCAGTTGCAGCTGCGCCTTCTGGGCGGGCTCCTTGGCCTGCTTCTGCAACTGCTGGAACAGTGCCGAGGCCGGTTTGGCCTGGCCCAGCGCCAGATAGCTGCGTGCCGCCAGCATCTGCCAGGTAAAGGCTTCGGCCGGCTTGGCCGGGTCCACTTGCTCAAGATACCACTGGGCATTCTTGGTCAGATTGGAGAACGCAGAGGGCATGCCTGACTGCCCTGACGGTTGATTGGGCTCCGACGCACAGGCGGCGAGGAGTACTGCCGCGAGTATGATGCCGAAGAGTCGTGATACACTTAGCTGCTTTGTAACCCGGTTCAAGTTCATTCCCCGACCAGTGTTGAAGTTCCCCATAGTGTAAACGGGCCAATATGGCGACACAATTGTCGGGGCACTCGGAGATCCCATGAGTGACATCCCAACCCTGTATATAGTCCCCACTCCGATCGGCAATCTGGCGGACATCACCCAGCGTGCATTGGACATTTTACGCAGTGTCGATCTGGTGGCCGCCGAAGATACCCGTCATACCGGTATCCTGCTCAGCCACTACCACATCTCGGTACCGACCTTCGCCCTGCACGATCACAATGAGCAGCAGAAGGCCGATGTACTGATCGGCCGGATCAAAGAGGGCAAGAGTGTTGCGCTGGTCTCCGATGCCGGCACCCCGCTCATCAGCGACCCCGGTTATCACTTGGTCACCCGCTGTCGTGAAGCCGGGGTCAAGGTGGTGCCGCTGCCCGGCCCCTGTGCTGCCATCACCGCTCTGAGCGCGGCCGGTCTGCCCACCGATCGCTTTGCCTTTGAGGGCTTCCTGCCCGCCAAGAGCAAGGGACGTGACGATCGTCTGCAAGCCGTTATCGAAGATACCCGTTCGCTGGTGTTTTACGAATCGCCGCGTCGTGTGCAGGATACAGTGGAAGCGATTGCTCGCATTCTCGGCGAGCGTCAGGTGGTGGTGTGCCGTGAGCTGACCAAGACCTTCGAGTCGATCCACGGTCTGCCAGCCTCTGAAATGCTGACCTGGCTTGGTGAGGATGACAACCGCTGCCGCGGCGAGATCGTGCTGGTCGTGGCTGGCGCTTCCAAAGAAGAAGAGGATCTGCCCGCCGAGGCGATCCGTACTCTGGGTCTGCTGGTGACCGAACTGCCACTGAAAAAAGCGGCCGCCCTGACCGCCGAGATCCACGGCGTGAAAAAGAATGCCCTCTACAAATACGGTCTCGAGCACTATTGAGCCGATGAAATAGGCTGGCAGACTGCTTTTTGACCTGCACAATCCCCCGTACAGACAAGCATTCAGCCTGTAAACGGGGGCCAAAGCGCGATAAATGGCTGTAAACGGGAATTGCCGGTTTACCCCGTGCGTATCGCAAGGCTATAATCCGCGCCTCGGAGTTGGCTGGGCAATCGCTGCTTCGTCGTTGTGTCCTTCGGGGCAGACGGGCGGAGGGGAGGAAAGTCCGGGCTTCACAGGGCAGGGTGCCAGGTAACGCCTGGGGGGCGCGAGCCTACGACCAGTGCAACAGAGAGCAGACCGCCGATGGCCCAAGGGATCAGGTAAGGGTGAAAGGGTGCGGTAAGAGCGCACCGCGCGACTGGCAACAGTTCGTGGCACGGTAAACTCCACCCGAAGCAAGACCAAATAGGCCCCTATTGGCGCGGCCCGCGTTGGGGGCGGGTAGGTTGCTTGAGCCAGCGAGCGATTGCTGGCCTAGAGGAATGATTGCTACCCGGGGCAACCCGGTACAGAACCCGGCTTACAGGCCGACTCCGACCTCATTCCGAAGAGCCCCGCGATTTATCGCGGGGCTTTTTTTAGGCTATGTCCCAATTACGTGTTGAAAGGCTAAGCTTGAAGTAGGCCATCACCTTGAGGTCTACCATCATGGATACCCCAGCC